>JABDJF010000396.1 GCA_013002645.1 Myxococcales bacterium | reverse complement strand
ACGTCGATGGCGGTGACAACGCTCAGATCTTGGACAACATCATCACCGGTGGGAGCTTGGAGCAAGGTAATGAAGTTGGGGCGATCATCATTCGAGACACGATCGGTTCAGTCGTCGCCGGGAACACCGTGGCGCTCAACGCAATGGACGGTCTGCAAATCCGTAAGGCGACGGGTCCCATCATCGATCATAACACGATCGCTGACAACGGTGGCTCGGGCCTCGAGTTCTACGGGGACGACTCTTTCGACGTTTGCCTCCGCAACAACAACGTGACCGGCAACGCGGAGTTTGGGTACCACGGGGCGAAGGTCGTCACCTTCGATACCAGCACAGCGTGCACCGACCCGCTCTCAGCGGGTCCGGCCTACGGCAATAACGACTTCGACAACACCGCTGGCCCATGCGGCGGTGACGACTGCCTTGCCTGCGCCTGTCTTCCCGCAGGCTCGTTCTGGGAGTACAGCGTCGATCCGCTTTACACGAGCACGAGCGTCGGCGACCCGGACCTCTACTGTCTTGGGGCCTCGTCGACGCTGATCGACGGCGGCGACGATCTGCTCGCCTACGACCTCAACGGTGACGCTTCCGGCGACTTCAACGGAAGCAGCCCCGACATCGGCGGCCGAGAAGACGGGCCTGGCGACTGCGACTGACGTCGCCCGCACGAGCTCTCACCGGCGTAGCAGTCCGTGGTACCTTGCGCTCGTGCGCGACTCCCAAAAAGCCAAGCGCTTCGTTCCAGTGTTGGGAGCTCTTGCGGTTGCGCTCGCGGTCTTCATTTCTTTGAAGTCACGCTACGGAGGCGGCGTTCCTCCGACAGTGATCTTCGTAGTGATGGACACACTCCGTGCCGATCGCACTTCCTTGTGCGGGTATGAGCATCCGATCACGCCCAAGCTCGAAGAGTTGGTCGAGCGCGGCGCGACCTTTGCGTGCAATTCCCACTCGCCGTCCACTTGGACGCTGCCGAGCCATGCCACGTTCTTCACTGGACTCGGTCCGGAGGACCATCAGGCTGGGTCCGGAGGCAATACCAAAGGCATGACCTGGGGTAGCGTCACGCCGCTCGGCCCTCGATTGCCCACCTTGGCCGAGGAGATGGCGGCGCGCGGCTATCAGACGCTTCTGCTTTCAGGGAATCCCGTCGTTGGAGAGCGCATGGGCCTGACCCGCGGATTCGATCACGCGGTCGTGGCCCGGAGCTACCCCGAGATGCATGACCATCGGCTCGCCGACCGCTTGAAGCTGATCCTTCAGTACCTGGCGCTGGACCCGGACCGGCCGCTCTTTGCGTTCATCAACATCGCCGACCCTCACGCGCCCTGGCGCGGCATTCCGAAAGGCCTTGGGTTTCTCCCGGCGAGACCCCCGATGATGATCGACCCAGGACGAGCGCGCTTCGAATCCGGAGAGATGGGCGAAGAAGAGGCCGAAGCTTGGCTCTCGCATTTATCGGACGTATACGACTATTCGGTTCTTCGCGCGGATCGCTCACTGACGCAGGTGCTCGAAGCGCTGGAGGCCGAAGGTTGGCTCGACGCTGAGTATCGCCTGGTCATCACCTCCGACCATGGAGAGTACTTGGGCGAACATCGGCTCGTCGAACATGGCCGGCCGTACTTCTACGAGCCGGTGACCCGAGTGCCCCTTCTCTACCTCAGCACCGAAGGAGAGGTGAGGCTTCCGGACGACGTCCCATCCATCGTCGTGCACTCGCTGGCCCGCGATGGTGTCTTGCCCGAGCCTCTGCCGAGCGGACTCGCGAGCGTCTTTCGAAAAGGAAGCGAACGGTCGAGCGTGGCGGTGCCCTGTTCCTCGTCGAGCGCGGCGCTCTGGCTTCGTGCGTCCAAGTTGGTCGCGAATCGGGGTGAAATCGTGCGATTCGATCTCGCATCCGATCCCACGGAGGAGCACCCCCTGCCTGCCGGCAACCACCCAGCCGCCGCGAAGCTCTTGGAATACTGTCGAGCCCTCGATCGAGCCTATGCCTCGCGCCCCGTCCCCGACGCGGAGCTCAGTGAAGCGCTGAGCGCACAGCTCAAAGCCCTCGGCTACCTGCGTGATGACGATGAGCCGCCCCCGCCGCAGCCCTCCAAGCCCCATTGACGCGGAAATAATCGTTCCTGACGGAGGTCGCGCTTTCGAAGGGTCGCTCGATAATCGCTTGGCGAAATGGCTAGCTCGACGCACTATACAGCCGAGGTTGCGTGACTACCGGAGTAGGCCAGACCACCGATAGCCGGGAGTTCCTGCAGCAGCGTGTGGCCGCATTTGGTTTTGCGGTTGCGGTGATTCTCTTCCTGGCCTTGCTCAGTCGTGTGAATCTGGGCCTGTTGTTCGGGTATCTTTGGGGAGAGCTGGCGCATCCCTCGTTCTGGGCGCACGCGGCTGCCTGCGTTCCGGTCACATGTGTCTGGCTGATCTGTCGCTCACGCCCGCTCGAAACTCGAACCATTCAAATCGTCGAAGGCGTCGGATTGGTCCTAACGAGCGTGGGTCTCGTCGTGATGGGCGGTTATCTCCCCGCGGCCGCAGGCGCCGCGACCACGACGGCCTACGCCTTGTCTTTCGGACTCATCGCTCGCGCGATCTTCGTCCCCAGCACCGCGAGGCACACCGCCTGGCTAGGCTTGGCCATCGGGATTCCTCTCGTCATCGCGGTCTACTTGAATTTCCTCACGGTCGATATCGACGTCTGGAACAGCCACGGGTTTTTCCGCGAAATCGAAGATCCGAGCATCTTGGCGCGCAGTCAGTCGATTCAGATCGGGTTCGCCTGGGCGCTTACCACTCTGCTTGCGGCCTGGGCGACGCGGGTGATCTACGGGCTTCGCAAAGACGCGCGCGATGCCAAGAAGCTCGGCCAATATTTCGTCGAAGAGAAGCTCGGGGAAGGAGGGATGGGGACGGTGTACCGGGCCCAGCACGGTTTGCTCAAGCGTCCGACCGCGATCAAGCTCTTGAGCCCCGAGCTGAACGCCCCCGAAGACCTCGATCGGTTCCGACGTGAAGTGCAGATGACTGCAAAGCTCAAGCACCCAAACACCGTGACGATCTACGACTACGGACGAACCGAGGACGGGACCTTCTACTACGCGATGGAGCTCCTCGATGGCGTCACGCTGGTGGATGTCGTACGGACCGAGGGCCCAGTGCCGGAATCGCGGGTCATTCACATCCTGGCTCAATGCGCGATGGCGCTCCACGAGGCGCATTCGATGGGTCTCGTTCACAGAGACATCAAGCCCAACAACATCATGCTGACCCAGCAAGGAGGCGCGCACGACGTTACGAAAGTACTGGACTTCGGCCTCGTCAAGAACGTCGACTCGAACGTCGACGCCACCAAGACCTGGACCGACGCGATCATCGGGACGCCTCGGTTCATGAGCCCCGAACAGATCCTCGATCCGCCAGCGGTCGACGCCCGCTCAGACCTCTACTCCCTGGGAGCCGTGGGGTACTTTCTGCTCAGCGGCTGCTTCGTGTTTGAAGGGACCAATGCCATCGAGATCTGTGCGCAGCACCTGAGTGCGGCTCCGGAGCCCCCTTCATCGAGGGCGGAGCGCGTCGTGAATCAGGATCTCGAACGCATCATCATGCAATGCCTCGAAAAGAAGCCCAGCGAGCGACCGAATTCCTGCGCCGAGATTGCCGAGCGTCTTCAAGCCTTGCCGATTGAGCAATGGTCGCAGCAGCATGCTGTCGATTGGTGGGACACGATCGGCGAAGAAATCAAGCTGCATAGGGAGCTGGACGCGGAATTGGGCAGCCTTGGGACCATTCAGGCGGGGCCCGCTTTTACGGATCCGCAATGACGGAATTCCGTTCCAAAGACCCCGAAGAGCTCGTCGCGGCCATGGCGGCCGGTGATTCGGGTCGAGCATTGAGCGCGTTCTACGCGCAGTACGCGAGTACCGTTCTTGCGCTTCTGACGAAGATGCTCGGCTCTCCTGCAGAGGCAGAGGAGCTGCTGCAGGAGGTCTTCGTAGAGCTTTGGCGGCGCGCCCCTCAGTTCGACCGCACACGAGGTAGCGTCGTCGCCTGGGTCATCACGGTCGCCCGAAGCCGCGCACTGGACGCGCTCCGTGCACGCAAACGCCGCCATGGCGATCGCCAGTTCCAGTACCAAGAAGGGGACGCGCTGATGACCGAACGAAAACGTCCCGACGTCATGGCCTCATCGACACGTTGGCACCAGGCCCTCAGGCAAGCCTTTCAGCGGCTCGACGCTGAGCAGCGAGCCGTCCTCGAGCTTTCGTATTTCCAGGGGATGTCGCACGGCCAAATCGCCGATACGCTCCAGCTTCCGGTCGGCACCGTGAAATCTCGAATCCTCGCCGGCATGCGCTCCTTGCGGAACATGCTCCCCATCATTCACCGGGCAATCAAGGCATGAACGAAGAGCAAGAACGAGCCGAGTTGTTGGCGGCGCTCCATGCGGCCGGAGCCGCATCCGAGGAAGACGAGAGAGAGCTCGAAGCGCTCCTAGCGGCCGATCCGAGTCTCGTCGAAGTCGTCAAAGATTTTCAAGATTCGATTGCGGCGCTCGCTTCGAGCTTCGATCCGCTCGAAACTCCGGCGAAGACGCTCGGGAAGATTCAGCAACAGATCGCGGAAGAGAAGGGCGGGCTCTTGGGCCGGCTCCGCCGCTGGTTCAGCAAATCCTGATTGGCTGCGTTTCTGCGTCACCAATGATCGTCAAGACAGTCTTGCCTTCTTGGCGCCACCATCCTCGAAAGACGTGGCGTTCTGGGCGGACTGTGGTGCGCAAGGGATGCCAGGCGGTTTCGGCAGCTTCTACATCATCGATTTCCACTTCGACGCTGCGCGTGTCCCGCCGTAGGCCCACCCGCAAGGCCTTGAGCGCGCTTTCCTTGGCGCTCCAGGTCAAGGCGACCCGACGATCTCGGTGAGCATCGTCCGTCGTTTCAACCGCCATGCGCTCCCGCTCGGTGAAGAAGTCGTTCACGAAGCGCGAGCTGCGCGGCTCGACAGCCTCCAAGTCGCAGCCAACTCTCGTGCCCTCGGCCATCGCGCACGCTGCCAGTCCCTCGCGATGGCTGATCGAGATTTCTGAGCCGACTTTTTTCCCCTCAATCCACGCTTCGGGAGCGCCGTCCTCTGCCGCGATGATCTGAATTCGAGCGAAGTCATCGATCGCAGCGATCGAGGCGAAGGCCTGTTTCGCGACGAATCGTCCCAGCCTCCATTCAGCGCGCCTCTTTGGAAACCGGAGGCCCCGCAAGACCTTCCGCTCTTCCGGTCCGAGCCACCCGTCCCCTTCCGGCAATGCCGATGCCGAAAGAAGCAGCCAGCGTACCGTCATCCTTCGGACTGTGAGCGCTGAATCCCTCGCTCGATCGCGTCGACGAGGTAAGGGCGCAGGGTGCTGGCGGGAATGATGCGGTGGACAGAGCCGACCTCGAGCGCACGATGGACGCTGTGGACGCCGTCGAATTCCTCAGCCACCTCCCGCAGCTTCTCCGAATGGACGACCTTCTTCATTTTGCTGAGGCGACCCCTGAGCGCCACCCGCTCGACGCCGACGGCCCGATCGAGCTCTTGCTGCAGTGTCATCATTCGCTCATCGGCGAGGGTTCGCTTGCGAACGGAACCTGCGAACACGACCGCTGCTGCAGGCGCGCCGCCGATGACCGACGCATAGGTGTGTTCGAGTGCCGACACTTCCAACGACGGATTCAGCTTGCTGGAAAAGACGACGAATGCCCCTCCGTGATATCGAGAGATCACCAGGAACACCATCGGCCCTTTGAAGTTGACGACGGCTCGGCCGATCTCGGCGCCGTATTCGAGCTGAATCTTTCTCAAGGACTCCGGCGAGCCGTCGAAGCCGGACAGGTTCGCCAGCACGACCACCGGTCGGTTGCTGCTTGCGGCGTTGATCGCCCGGGCGACCTTCTTCGAAGACATCGGGAACAACGTTCCCGCGGTCCAACTCGTTGGACCATCCGCGGGCACGAAGCCGAGCCGCGACAAGGGCTGTGATTCGAGCCCAATCATGCAGACCGGGAACCCGCCCACGTGCGCGTCCCACACTACCGAGGTTTCCGCGTCGCGCATCCCGTACCATCGCTCGAGCACATCATGATCTTGGTCGCTCGCGGAGCGCATGACCTTGCGGATGTCGAAGGGGCGTTTTCGGCCGGGATTGGTCTTGGGATCGAAGACCTCGCCCACCGTCGCGAAGGTCGAAGCGCCGACATGGCCGTGCGGTGAATCGCAAACGTCCCGGTCGATCGGATCCTTGGTCGCGGCGCGTCGCGGAAAGCGTTCTCCGGGCATCACGTAGCTGTGGTCGTAGTGACGAAGCAGAATCTGGCAGCCGTCCGCGATGTCGCGCGCAGCGTATTGCGCCTCACCATTGGGCCCCATGATTCGATCGTATCCGCCGATCCCCGCGTTGTCTTCGGCTGATACGCCGCCCGAGTAGTCGAGCGCCTGCTTGCCGGTCAGCACCATCGCGCTGCCCGGGCACATGATGAGAATGCCCTTGGTGTGCATGAGCATCGTCGCCTCGGCGTTCCAGTACGGCTGGGCGCCCACATTGATGCCGCAGACGAGAACATTGACCTCCAAGCCCGCCTGGGTGAACTCGATCAGCCGGCGCAAGACCGCCGAGATCCAGTCCATGTTCTCCGTACCGGTCTCCATCGAGATTTTGGCGCCGGCCGATACGGCGTACCATTCCAACGGCACCTGCATCTGCTCTGCGAGGTCGAGGCCCGCAATGATGCGCCGGCACTCGGCCTCGGCCAGAGAGCCCATACCTCGACTGGGGTCCCCTAGGAGTGCGACACGCGTCATCCCTTCGGGATACTTGTCGGTGAAGCTCGTCAGCAGGCCGACGATGATGTTGGCGCTGTTGTTTCCGGGTGGCCTCTCTACGGGCACGAGCTGATTGCTTTCGTCGAGGTCGAGCTCGCGAAACTCGCCCCGCGGGAAATCCGACTGGACATCACTGTCCTCGCCGGGTGTGAGCATGCCGATGATCTCGTACGGGTGCATCAGACCCCGCTGCCTCAAGCGCACCACATTTTGCTCGTACGCGCTGCGGGGCCTCATCGGATAGGTCGGCAAGTCGCGAAGGCGAATTCGGAGCCCGCTGCGGCCACGATTCGATACGTCGAGCAGCTTCTCCTCGAGCTTTCCGCTGGCTGGATTGCGAATGGTGCCCTGAACGACGATGCGCTCCAGTCCAAGCCCCGTCGTCTCCGGCGCCAGCTTGTGAATGATGCCGTTGATCTCGTCTTGGCTGAGATCCAGTGGCGGCCAGAGAAAGAGATGAACGCGGTTCCATTGAAACCGCTTCCCGGAGGGCCTCGTGCTCTGCTCACGTCGAATCGCAACGAGGCACTTGGAAAGCGTTCGCTCGAGGCTCGGAAGAGCGACCGCGCGGCCCGCTGCGTCACGGCCCGGCGTCAGATCGCGCACTTCGGCTAGACAAATGAGGCGCTCATCCTTCCCAGTCACGCGGTATAGAATCACGTCTTCGGCCGAGTCGACGCGCTCTGTGTTCAGGTCTTTCAGGCGCCACAAGAGCAGGCGCTTGCTGAGCATGGAATGCATGCCGCGGTAAATCAGCTCCTCCTGAAATCCATCTTCGCCCATTCGAAACGTGAACGCCTGTAGCTCGTTTGCTCCGAGACCGGTTTCACTACCTGTCACGGAGACGATGACGCGTCGCACGGGGCGCGAGGGCTCGAAGGTTGCAAGCATGCGCCTGAGACCCTCGGACGTCTTGTCCGGGCTCTCGAGCGCGTCGCGATGCAACACATAGAAGTCCACGACGACGTCGTCGGTCGCCGGAACCGCTTCGACATGACGCTTCAACTCGGAAATCGCGTCGGGGAGTTGCTCGTCGGCGATGTGGGTAGCGAAAAAGCGAATCTTCTTTCCCTCGTACTCGTACCAGCACTTGGAAACGTCGATTCCCCCATTGGAAACCAGTTCAAAATCCCTCAGGTCGCACATCTTGTAGTATCGGCGGGCTAGGGCTTCGAGCATGAACAGGCGCTCGTCGTGGCTCGCCTTGTCCAGCCGCCGCGACATGAACCCCTTGAGCGGATGGGGAACGGCGATGAGCTCGGCGATCCTGGCGGCCCGGTCCTGTGCCTTTGGGTCCGCCACCAGTTCCGAAAGGATCTGATCTACCCTGGCGAGTGTCTCCTCTTCGACGCGCTCTTGAACGGGCCGCTCGAAGTAGTGGTACTGCAGCTCGCGAGCCAGATCGTGGATGGTCGGGTAGCGGTCCTGAGTCTCGATGATCATTCGCGACAAGAGCTCCCGAAAAC
>JABDJF010000392.1 GCA_013002645.1 Myxococcales bacterium | reverse complement strand
AGTCGGGTCGTCGCTGCTGCAGCCACCCGCGCCAATGACCAAAACCAGTACTAAGCTAACGGTTCTCATTCGTCTCCTCCTCGTGGGCTCGGCTCCTATTTAGAAACACCGAGCCGCCCGTGTCCATCGAGAACGAGCAGCGTTTTGCAGCGAATTGTAGAGTCCTCGGACCACCATTGGGAAACCTACTCCGCGTCCGCCGCGGCGTGGGCGTCGTCCAGGCACTCCTGACCGAAGACCACCGTGTCCTCGCCCATCAGCCGCTCGCGCGCGAACCGGATGGCGTCGGCGACGCGTTCGTTGAGCCAGTACATGACGCATCGGTCGTTAGTGCAGTGCGCGCCGTTCTCTTCGTCGAGGTGCTCGCTGGCGGGCGGCAGACCGTTGTCGACGAGGCCCACGGCGTGGCCGATCTCGTGGATGACCGTCGTCTGCTCGACGAAACGAGACAGGGCATCGTCGCTGGTGCCGACGACCGGCTTGAACATCGCGATCACGCCCGTATCGGCGATCGACACGCCTAGCACCTGCTCCTGGCGAACACCCTGGTCCTCGAAGAACCCGTCGAGGAAAACGATATAGAAAGAACGCAAGGACTCCGTGCTCTCGATGTCGCGGCTCGCTGCGGCGATTTCTAGGATCTCGCTCGTCGTGAAATCGGGCCCCAAAGACAGTGCGCCGAGGACCTGCATCTCCGAGAGCGTCTTCGGGACGATCAGCGTGCGGGGGGTGCTTTGAGCGAAGAGCGCTTCGAGGTTGTCTTCGAGGAGCTCCCAAGGCGAGCCGTCCCTTCGGGGATACGCGTCGAACGGAGCTGCCCCGGCTTCATAGCCCACCTCTAGGATGACCTCATCGACGCCAGGGCCGAACAGATTCGTGCTCTCTCCCCGGTCGCTGCTGCAGGCGGCGAGGCAGAGCGTGAGCGCGAGAAGCCAGCTTCGAGCGCTAGTTGCCAACGCCGAGCTCCGGAACCGGCCCCTGGAACGAGTCCTCGTTGTCGGCTCGGATGTTGAGCGTCGGGTTGGGCAGCTCGATGATCACCGCATCGGGTGCCGTGTACTCGACCAGCTGCCACCCATCGGGAATCGTCGGCTCGTCGTTCGTACGCCCAGCGTCGCGCGAGACGCGGACGAATGGCTCGCCGTCGGGCGAGACCAAGACCCAGAGCGTCCTACCGGCGTCGAACCGGATCTCATGGAACTTGGCGATCGTGTTCTGCCGAAGAAGCGCGTCGTCGTCGAGTGGGACGTTCGCCTCGACGATGGTTGCATTGTGCCGCCAGACATGGCCGAAATGCTCCGCGTCGGTGAACTGCCCGTCGGCGGACGCATCTGGCGAGCGGGCAAACGTTCCGCCGTCCGCGTCTCCCTCGCGCGGTTGGTTCTTGAACCAGTCGCCGGGCAGCTCGATCGCGTCGAACTCTTCCTGAGTCAGGTCCGTGCCGAGCCAAACGATGATTTCGCTGGGCGACACGATCTGGAGAATCTCGAACCCGACTTCTTCGTTGCGGTCGGGGTCCGCGGCTTCGCCGCCCCCGTCGCTGCAGCCCGCGAGCGCGGCGCAGATGCCGAAGACCCACAAAGATGCGTCAAAACGTTTCATCTCTAATCTCCTCGCTAAGAGCGTTCTCTACTGTTTTCGATGGCCGGAGTTCGTCACGATGACGGTCATTTCTTTCTCGGGGGCCGCGAGAACGACCCTTGCCGGGTAGGTCACGCCATCGGGCAAGGTCTGAAAACGGCCTTTCAGGGTGACGACATCCTCCGGGTCATCGATATAACTCTTCACGGCAATCCCGGAGATTCGACTGTTGGCGAAGTCCATCTCCATGCTCAGGGCATCGCCCGGCTTCTCGTAGTCGCGGAAGTCCAAGCGCACACGCTTGCCGGACTCGAGTGGAGTGAAGCTGACCTTTCCGGCCTCTCTGGCCTTCTTGATGTTGTCCGGTTCCGGCGGCACGTAGAGCTTCACGGTCCTGACCGCTGCTTTCATGTAGTCCGTGAGCTCTTCCTTCTTGTTCTCCACGACCTTCTTGCGAATCGCGCCGCGCACGCCTCGTGGTGCTCGTCCGCTCTGCTGTGCCGTCGTCGAAGAGAGCTGGACTTTCTGCAGCTTCCCGTCGACTCCGTAGTACGCGCGGTTCTGGATCCGGGCCTTTTGCTCGCCGCCTTTCTGCACGACGATGGTCTCGATCCACTCGTAGGTCTTGATCTGCTCCTTGCTGAAGGCGAGCGAATCGCGAAGCGCCTGCATCTTTTCTGCGGGGTCGGTTGCCTGCGCGAGCGCCGGCCAAGAAGACGCGAGCAAGAAGCCGGCGACGAGGGTCGGAAAGAGGGCTCGAATGTCGTCTTTGGCTTTCATGATGTCTCCAGAATCAGCAGACTGCTGCACGGCCAGAATCTGTGCTCGATGGTGAAACGACATGCTGCTCGGAACAATGAGCAATGAGCTGCGTTTTGTAGCGAACCGTTGAGTTCGCGTATTTGTTGGGCCGTTCCAACAGGTGTCCTCACGTCAATCGGAATCAGCATCAAGCTGACGCTAGAAGACGCCGGAAAATAGCGAAACCCGGATTTCGCGACGCGGCTTCAAGCCCCCGAGCCGTAGTGTTTCGGGGGTGTTTTTCGGCCGCAGAGAGATGGAGAACTTCGGCTGCGCGATCCGGATTCCTGACCGGGTCTTTCGAAAGAGTCCTGTCCCGGCCTCGGCGAGCTCACGCTCGCGGCGCTCCCGGTCACTGAGGGTCTTGACTTGCGATACCGGCCCCCGGCGTCCCTCGCGAACCCACGCCACAGAGCCATTCTCCTGGCCGGGTCTGTCCAGCACGAAGTACCCAGTGAGGGTGTCGACGATTGCTCCGACGACGGGGAACACGGCGAGCGCCCAGACCTCGTCGAGCCCGCTGAACGAAGGAGGGATGCCGCCGAGCTCTGCGCCGACAAGGCCAGGGGCAACTGTACCCTTGGGCGTGGCCTCGATGTGTCGAATCGCAGCCGGATCGACGGATTCGAGCTGAGCGCTTAGCGCACTGGGCCACGCGAACGCCGTTAGCGCCGTCATGAGAGCGACCACACATGCAAGTTGAGACGGACTCAAACCTCCTCCTAAGAAAGTCGTCAGGTCTGGACCCAACGCGGAGGTTTTATGGTGGCACAGCGGCGTTCCTACAATTGGAGAGCCGTTGAGTTTTGTCGCGAGGGCGCTCTACAGATCGCCCACACTTCTCAACAGTTTCGACATTGCTGAACGCCCCGGCGACACCTAGCGTGAGACCATGTTCGCATATCGACACCCGGGGAAGACACCGATGAAGCCTGCAACCCGACCAGGTCAATTCGCGACGTGGACGCGGTGGGGCTTGGTGTTCATGCTAGCGGCCCTGCACCCAACGGTCGCGCTTGGGCAGCAAGGCGACGGCGTGGCCGCCAGCGCTGCGTACGCCGGCTCGGCGAGTAGCCCGACGTCGGCAACGGACTCTTTGTTGTGGAGTCTGAGGACTGCGGAAGCGCGTACGCGCGTACCACGAAACGCGTTGTTCGCCGGTGCGGGCATGACCGCTGTGGGACTCGTCTTCACCGTCGCGTGGGCCGCGAAGAACTGCACGAGAAGCGACGGGCAGTCGGTCTGCGCCAGAGATTCGCAACCGGGCCTCGCCGGTGCCGGAGCCCTCTTCTTCGTGTCGGGCTCGCTCATCATGTTGTCTTCAGGCATCGTCCTCGGTGTTCGGAATGGGAAGAGGCGCCACCTGCTCAAAGAGGTCGACGAGCAGCGTAAGTCTTCAGCACACTGGGACGCCGAAAGCGGCCTTCTCAGGTTCTAGGCTTGCCTCCGTTGGACCGCGAACGCCCTGGCGATGCGATTTCGAGGCTACGGACCGTTCTCGATCAAGGCACGAATCGCGGCGACGACCCGGTCCGGCACAGCCTCTTGTATCATGTGGTCCGACGTCGGCTCCGCCTCGCGCGCCACCAGCCCATCCTCGCCCAGCAGCTCGACGAAGCGGTCGGCGAACGGTTCGAGGGGCAGGCCGGTTTCCTCGTCCCTGCACACGAAGTACTCCTCGGGTGCCGTCGCGCAGTCCGCGTCCACCCGGTCGGGCAGCAGCTCGGCGTCGCAGACACAGGTCGAGTTCCCTGGACACTCAATATCACCCTCGATGTCGCAGCGCTGCGCTCCGAAGAGGATGTCGGACAGACCGAACAGCAGCCCGTACGGCGTGCCGCGCAGCGTCGGGAGCCGGCCCTCGATCTCGGCCTGGAACGCGTTGTCGTCGAAGATCGACTCGGCGAAGATCTGCATCGGCGCGCATGGCTCGGCGTGTCGGTAGTCCCCGGTTTCCGGGACGATGTGGGGCGAGATGTACGCGCTGAGCACGGCATCGTGGACGGACCCTTCGGACGGGTCTGCCTGGATCGCATTCGCGGCGGCTTGACCTGGCAAGAACGCCCGGCAGAACAGGTCCGGCACGGTCTGGGCGAACTGGACCTGTTCGTACCAACGGACCATCTGGTGGGCGTACCCAGGGTCGTTGACGTCCACCGACCACGCCCACGTGTTCATGATGAGAATCCGCCCGATCCGCTCGGGCTCCTTGGTCGCGAGGTCGAGCCCGATCGGCCCGCCCCAGTCCTGGACCACGAGCGTGATGTTTTGCAGGTTCAACGCCGCGACTAGGTCCTGCAGGTGGTTCGCATGGCTCCGCGGCCGGTAGTCGAAGGCGGACGTCGAAGGCACGTCGCTCATTCCCATGCCCACGTGGTCAGGTACGACCACCCGATATCCGTCGGCGACTAGCTCTGGAATGATGTTGCGATAGAGAAAGGACCACGTGGGATTACCGTGGACCATCACCACGGTGTGTTCGGCGTCCTTGGGGCCGACATCGAGGTAGTGGAGCAGGCCGACGTTGGTCC
>JABDJF010000388.1 GCA_013002645.1 Myxococcales bacterium | reverse complement strand
TGCCCGTCGACCCGAATGAGATCCGAATCGCCCGGGTCGGAGTCGTAGGTATCGGGGTAGACGCTATCGACGCAGCGCCAGTTGTTGCCGCAGTCCATGTCGCCGAGCACCGTGCCGCCGGCGTTCTCGAAGCTGGTGAGCGCACAGCCACCGCTGGTGCCGCGCAGGGTCTCGAAGGCGTACGGATGGCCAGTGAGGCTGGTGCCCGCGTCGTTTTCGTAGACCACCTGGTGCGCGCGGCCGTAGGCCATCGACATGTAACGAGCCCGCTGGAAAAGCGACGTCACTTCCCGGGCCACCATCGCGACACGCCGATCGGCAAACCCGTCGCCAATGTTCGGCAGGGCAGCACTGACCAGCACCCCCATCACCGCCAAGACGACCATGAGCTCCACCAGCGTCAGTCCCTCGAGCCGATTTCTATGATTTCCATCCACGTCCGCTATGAATGCAACTCCCATACCGAACCCGTAGATCCGCTAACTAGCCGAAATCAAACAAAACCAACCAGAAGAAGCCGCCCCCAGCTATAAACAACCTGCACCCCCCATGAAAAAAATGCAGACCTAGCCCCTGCGCTGGCAGCTCCAGCAACAACCCACGCGCGTCTTGAGAGGACTCATGTGTGACTGGAATACGGCAAAGCGAAGCGGACGTCAGTCCGCGCAGCTGCCGAATTCCAGCCGCAGTACGCAGGCCCCCGAAGGGGGCCGAGTACACCGTAGGTTCGATGTCCTCGTAGATACGCGAGTCGCGTTTACAGAGGACGCGGTGCGGAAGAGAGGACTCGTGTGTGACTGGAATACGGCAAAGCCGGAGTGGACGAAGTCCGCGCAGCTGCCGAATTCCAGGTGCAGTACGCAGGCCCCAAAGGGGCCGAGTACACCGTAGGTTCGATGTCCTCGTAGATACACCAGTGGCGACTACAGCGCGCCAGGTGCGGAAGAGAGGACTCGAACCTCCACGTCCTTGCGGACACATGAACCTGAATCATGCGCGTCTGCCAATTCCGCCACTTCCGCTGAAGAGAGGGCTGGATAGTGGTTGCGCCCCAGCCTGTCAAGGCAGGTCAAGCCGCGAACGATTGGCGTGACAGCTTCTGCGCGCCGTGCATCGAAACCGCAAGCACCAGACCCTGCATCGAAAGCCGGCAGCGTTTCGCATCGACCAGGCCCTCGGCGTCGAGCCTGGGCAGGAGCTCCTGAACACGGGTTTCGGGAACATCGAGCCAGGTCGCCAGCACCTCGGGGTCCGCATCGATGTCGGCCCTTCCAAGCTCGTAGAGCGTCTCGAGTAGAAGCCAGCCCAGTTTTTCGTCGTGATTTACCATTGGATCGAGAGGATCGCTCAGTACTGAAAATCGGTCCAGTTTTTGGTGTTCAGTGCGTCCGGAACCTACAAGCAACGGAATTCTATCCCGTTTCAGGATCAGATCTCAAGCTCGATCAGCAGGAACTTGTTGGAGTCCCGCTTGGTCGACAGCTCACGGACCTCTCGTTTGGGAACCAGCTTCCGAAAGCGCTCGAGCCGCTTGTGCTCGAGGACGACATAGGCCGTCCTGTCCTCGTTCTCGTCGAGCCATTCCCGAATCCGCTTGTTGTCGGTTTCAGCGAAGACGTAGACGCGATTACCCGTGTAGAAGTTCTCTCCCTTCCAGTTCATCTGCCAGGCGAGCAGCGGCTCCTCCGGGCCTTGCCGAAGGTCGTAGTAGCGTTTCGCGAGACCGCGGATCCCCCAGTGATCCGAGATGTCGACCATGTAAACATTCAAGCCCCAAACACAGAACAGGACCGACACCGCGACCAGGGCGCGCGTCGCGACCGGACGCCAGCTTCGAAGGGACGCCGCGGCGCTGGTGACGCCGGCTGCCATCGCGAATCCTGTGAGGATGGCGCGATAGTCCAGGTGCTCGGGCCAAACCCGCCCGTAGTTGTAGACGAATAAATGGATCAGTCGCTCGTTCCCCTGAGGCCTCGCCGATGTCGCCCAGCTCAGGTCACGTCCGACGAACGCCACGACGCAGGCCCCAAGCACCAAGGCGACGCCGAGCGCGGTGCCCCAGCGTCCAGGGGTCAGCTTTGTTTCGGCTCTCGCGATCTCGCAGCGCGCCAACGCGGCGAGCGCGACGCACGCGGCGAGTAGCGCGCCCGCTCGGACCGGCCGTCCTTGCTGCAGAACCCAGTCTTCGGGTTGAACCGCGTTAACCGGGACGACGCCTCGCGGATCTCCGGCGAACCAGGCAAAGCCGAGAATCGCGCAGAGGGCCGCCACCGATGCGAGCAGGGTCGCCCTTGGCTTGCTCGGACCCCAGCACTGCGCCGCCGCGATCCCGACGAGGATCCCAGCAGGCACGATCGTAGGAAGAATGTAGTGGTGGAACTTGGTGACCATCGCGCTGAACAGCACGAACGACGAAAGAAGCCACATCCCGACGAAGAGCAGCGTTTCGTTTCGGGCGTCGCGCTCCGACCGTGAGCGCATCCAAAGGCCGACCAGCAGCGCCGCCGGAATCAGGGCGATCCAAGGGAAGGTCGCGTAGCCGAGCTGGCCGACGAAGTACGCGATGGTTCCTTTGTCGCCGTGCACTCCGGTTGCAAGCCGGTTGATGTGGTCGTGTATCAAGAGCCGATTGGTGAAGGCAGGGCCGTGCCGGACGTACATCGCCAGGTACCAGGGCATGCTCACCGTGGTCACGATCAGCGCGCCGGTTGCAACGCGAAGCTCACCCCTGCCGAGCAGCGCCCAGCGTCGCGAGGCAATCAGATAAAGCAAAGCCATGGCTCCAGGGATGGCGATGCCCAGCAAGCCCTTGGCCATGAATGCAATCCCGGTGAACAAGTAGAACGCGTAGATCAGGAGCGGTCGGACGCGCCGCTCTTTGCGGAGCACGAGCGCCAACGCGGCGAGCAGGCTGAGCCACAGGACGCCCTGGAGAAACGGTTGGCTCCCAAGCCCGTTGAAGGCTGGGGTCTGATCGCGCGGCGCCGGGTTGCCGGGGACGTCGGCGTTGCCGGCCGAGCCGTAAAGGAATCGGTCCATGTGGGCGACCAGGCCACTCCCTTCCAGCCAAGAAATGTTGCGGGAGATCAGGTAGACCGCTTGCGGAACAACGAGCAGGAAGATCGCGAAGAGGAGCAGGTGCTGAAGCGAAAGCCTCCAGGGACCGAGCTGAAACACGCTTGCCTCGCGCTCCGGATCTTCGTCCACGGCGACGATTAAACAGCAGGCGGCGATCGTGATGGCGGCGACCAGCGGCAGGTCCGTGATCGCCTGGTGTGAGATGAAAAAGAACTGGGGCATGGTCGCCGTCGCCAGGGTCGCAAGGACGCCGGCGCGCGGACCAAACGAGCGACGAACCGTCGCGTAGATCGCGGCCAGCGCAGCCAAGCTCATCAGGAGCACGGGCAAACGAAGCGCCCACTCCGGGTGTGCCGGATTGGCGTCCGGCATGAAGTCCACGCCGAGAAAGCCCATGCTCAGGGCCTCCATCCAGAAAAGCAGAACGGGTTTGGACCAGAAC
>JABDJF010000383.1 GCA_013002645.1 Myxococcales bacterium | reverse complement strand
AAGGCACGGGTCTTTCTCGATGCTGTGGAATCGCTCAGAGGGGGCTGCAACGATGACTGATCCGCTCGAGGGCATACTGGATTTCTGGTTTGGGGAGCTCAACGAGCACGGGTGTTCGAGCCCAGAGCATCGAAAACGCTGGTGGACGAAGTCAGACGCTTTTGACGAGGCGATCCAATCCCATTTCCTCGACGACTATGAAGCGATCGCCGCGGGAGAGCGGGAAGCTTGGCGAAGTACGGCGCGCGGTGCTTTGGCGTACATCATCGTGCTCGATCAGTTCTCGAGAAACATGTTCCGCGGAACCCCGAAGATGTTCGCGTCCGACGAGCTCGCACGCGAGGTCTGCCGTGAAGGACTCGACGCTGGTTTTGATGCCGAGCTTTCTTTCGATGAACGCGTCTTTTTCTATTTGCCACTGGAGCACGGTGAATCGATGGAAGATCTCGAGCTCTGCATGGAGCTCTTCGACGGGCTGGTCGACTCCGCGCCGCAGCCGCTCGAAGGGGATGCAAGATATTACTTGGACTTCGCGTTGCGGCACAAAGCGATCATCGAGCGTTTCGGACGTTATCCGCATCGAAACGAGATCCTGGGGCGCGCGACCAGCGATGAGGAAGCGAAGTTCCTCGAAGAGCCAGGCTCTTCGTTCTAGTCGAGCTTCTTTTGGAAGCGCATGGACACGACCAAGATCACCGTCAGCGCCCAGGCCCTGGCCCTGGCCGTCACAAAGCTCACGCGGGCGAAGCTAGCAGATTCGGTCGGGTCGGTGGCTCGTCGCTTTGGTGAGGCTAGCGCTGATTCCGCCCTCGGTGTTACAAACCCCGGGCCCACGCATGTACGAGACCCTGGAAATCATACTAAACATCTCGATCGCGGTTTTCATCGCGGGTGTCCTCTTCAGCGCTGGACTCGAGGTGACCATCGAGCAGGTGTTGAAGCCGCTCAGGAACGGTCCGGTCGTGGCTCGGGCGCTGATCGCAAACCTGATCCTGACGCCACTCTTCGTCTACGCCATGAGCGTCTGGTTCCCCCTGGAACGTCCCTACATGATCGGCGTTTTGCTCTACGGGTTCGCAGCGGGCGCGCCCTACACGCCAAAGCTGGTGGGCGCCGCGGCCGGTGACGTGCCGAACTCGATTGCTGCAACGATGCTGTTGACTGTCCTCACGATCATTTACATGCCCCTGGTTCTGCCGTTTCTCATCCCCGGGACGGAAATCGGTGTCTGGGCGATCGCCAAGCCGCTCCTACTTCAGATGTTCGTGCCCCTGGTGATCGGCCTCGGGATTCGGCATTTCAAAGACCGGCTGGCGGCGAAGATGCTCAAGCCGGCCAATCTCGTCGTCAACCTCTCATTGCTCGTCTTCCTGATTCTCGCCGTCGTGAATCACGGTGATGCTCTATCCGCTACCATCGGAAAGGGGGCGATCACTTCGGCGATTGTGCTCACCATCGCGGCGTTTGGCGTCGGCTACCTGCTCGGCCCCGGAGGGGAGAGGGGCAAGGTCACCCTCGGACTCATCACCACGGCGCGTAACATCGGTGCCGCGGCAACCATCGCCACGGCGAACTTCAAAGATGATCCGCGCGTGCTGATTACCGTCGCGGTCTGCATGTTCGTCGTATTCGCACTCGCGTTCCCCACGGCAAAGCTCTACTTCAACAAGCGGCTGCGAGTGTCCTAGGTATCCGGATGCGCTCACGAAATTGCGTCTACAAATTCGAATGGGAGAAGGGGGAGCAATGAAGCTTCAGATGCCGATCATCAGTATGGCGGCGTTGCTGCTGATTTCCGCCTGCACCAAAGATGGGGCGGCGCCTTCCTCTCAGACCGCACCGGTGGCGCCACCGCCGAACGAGGCGACCACGATCGCTGAAGAGGCGTACATCTACGCGTTCCCGATGATGGAGAACTACCGAACGATGTACGTCCAAGCCATCGATCGAACCGCGCCGGGGTACATGGGCGGCTTCAACGAGCTGATGCACAAGTCCGAGCTCCTCGGACCCGAGTTCAAAGACATCGTTCGTCCGAACAACGACACGATGTATTCGTTTGCATGGCTGGACCTGCGAGCACAACCGATCGTCGTGACCGTCCCGGAGATCAAGAATCGCTATTATTCCATACAGCTGATCGACATGTTCACCCACAACTTCGATTACATCGGAACCCGCTCAACGGGCACCGAGGCCGGCAGCTATGTCATTGCCGGCCCGGAGTGGCGAGGAACCAAGCCACGCGATGCAAAGGCCGTCTTCCAGGGCGAAAGCAGCTTCGTTTACTGCGTCATTCGAACCGAAGTGGGCGGGCCCGACGATGTAGCGGCCGTCGTGGCGGTCCAGAAGCGGTACCGCCTGACCCCATTGAACGTCTTCCTTGGACGCAGCGGAGCCCCCGCAGCCGCCGGAATCACGTTTCCCGCGTACGATCCGAGTCGGGCGAAGTCGGCCGCCTTCATCGACCTGCTGAACTTCCTGTTGACCGAAGTCGTCGTCGCGCCCGAGGAAGAGGAGCTCATGGGCCGCTTCTCCAGAATCGGGATTCGAGCCGGGGCGATGGGCGCTTCGCGGTCGTTGAGCCCCGAGCTTCGGGATGCGCTCGACCAAGGGGTCGGCCAGGGCATGGTGGCGATCGACAAGGCCGCGTACGACCCGAGCCAACTGCAAGGTGTCACGGTGCGGGAGGGTCGTGGCTGGCAAGGACTTGCGGGCATCTTCGGGCCAGGCGACGTGATGCGGACCCAGTACCT
>JABDJF010000378.1 GCA_013002645.1 Myxococcales bacterium | reverse complement strand
GCACCAATGTACCCCGCACCCCCCGTGACGAGGATCTGCTTGTTCGTCATTTCCATTCCTTGCTGGGAACAAGATATCCTAAGCGGCGGATGAAGGAAAAATGACAGCAGGCGGCGTCTTATTCGATTTGGACGGCGTGTTGGTGGAGTCTGCCCACCTGCATATGCAGGCGTACGAGCGGGTTTTCAGTGAGGCTGGATTGAGCTTTCCCGTGCTGGCTCGAGATGCGGTGCTTCGAGGAAAAGCCCGCTCATTCGTGATCGATTTGGCCATTCCGTCAGCATCTGCCGAGCTCAAGCAAAGGCTTGCGGAAGCGAAGCCCAGCGCGTTGGAAGCTGTCCTCGAAAGCCACGGCGACTGCAGCATGCCTGGCGCGATCCAAGCGGTTCGGGCCCTTGGGCAGGCGGGAGTGCCCTTGGCCGTGGTGACCAACAGTCGAGCTCCGCGGATCTGGCTTCGAAAGATGGGGATCTCGAAGCAGATAGACGCAATCGTCGAGGGGGACGACGTGACGTTGCCCAAGCCGTCGCCGGAAGGGTACTTGCTCGGCGCTGCGCGATTGGCCGTCGAGCCCGAACGCTGCCTCGCGATCGAGGACTCTCATGACGGCTGGCTGGCGGCGACGAGCGCAGGGATGCGGGTCGCGGTGCTTGCCGATGAGCAGCCAGGCTGGCTCAAAAGCGGCGACGATTTGATGCCTCGACTCGATGCGGCGACGATCTTGCATCGCCTGAAGCGGACCGAGGATCCGTTAGCGAGCGGCCGTCGCTGACAAGACCAACGGCCGCACTGGATAGAATGCACGAGGCACCTTGAGCCATGGCAGGCCGATGATCGGGCGAATTGGATCGTGCCAGCTCCCGCCGGGCGGATCGGGGTAATACGAGTGCAAGTCGCCAAAGCTCTCCCGACGCAGGGCGCTGCGATAGAACTCGGCGCTGTGCATGACGACCAGCGGAATGTCGGCGAAGCCCAAGACCAACCTGGTGAACGGTGCGGCCAATGCTTCGGTCCAATAGATCGCTCGACTCACCGAGAGCTCGCTGATCCAGACGCGCCCGGCTCTTTTCAGTACGCGCCGGACTTCAGCCAGTACCTTGTGCACTTCTCGGCGGGCAGCGATCCAGGATTGATCCGTGATGTGATGCAGCACTAGTGGGAGGACGACATGATCAAAGCTGGCGTCGGAGAACGACAGTGCACGCGCGTCATCGAGAGCGGTCGAGAGCCCCGCTTCTCGATGCGGCCGAAGCATTTCCGCCGATACGTCCGCCACGGTCAAATCGAGATTGGAAATCACCTCTTGGGAGTGACGCGGCCACATGCCGCCTACCGACAGAACGCGCCCGGCAATGCCTTCCTCGATATGTTGCGCAGATAGCTCGTGGACCGCGCGCATCCCGGCGTCAGTCCCATGGTATTCGCCCGCATGTCTGTCGAAGAACTGTGAGGGGTCCATTGGCTTCCTCTTAGCGCTCGTCTTGAAGAGAATGAATCAATGCATCTCTTCGGGCGAGGGGATCGGCGTAGAGCCGCCCGTATTTCCGTCTGTGATCTTCCACTGTTCCGCATCTTCCAAGGGAACGAAAAACGGCCGGCAGCCTGACAGCCATCGCATCACCAGGGCCTGGCGGTCCGGATAGTGCTCCATGAGCCTTCGATCGTGCGCAATCGTGAGGTGATTGACCCAAAGGATGGAGTTTTCGAAATCCGGGTCATTGACCTCATGCGCGAAAACGAAGTGCCGGTTCTTGGTACACTGACGTGGAACGAGCGGCCGGTCGGCGAAGACTATGGCGGGCGCATCGACCTGCTCAGCAGCAACGGCGGGGCGCCGGAGTACGTCGGAAACCTCGTAGAGCGCATAGGCCCTCGCTGGGACGTACCCGAACAGCGCGGCGGCTATGAGACCGAAGCAGAGTCCGGTCGGAAGCCGGCCAACAAAGGGAGTCGAGCCCATCTTGTGCAGGCCGTTTGTTAGCCTAGCGACGCCGAGCCCACTCAGCAGTACGATCGGCAGCATGACCTCCATGTAGTGGACGGGCCCAAACGTATCGATACCCGCACTACGCAGATAGGCATGCAGGACGACGAATCCGAGGACCATCATCCAGAGGATCCAAGCTCTTTGGTTCCGCCACGAAGCGAAGGGCAAGAATACAAACGCACAGGGCCATCCGAACAAAGCGAAATTGAGTCGGGTCAAGGCAATCCCGGTGCGAGCGAACGCCAAGTCTAGGGTTCCGAAACCGAATGACGGGGTCCAGTTTTCGGGCAACTTCGGCCAGGCGGCGTAGTGG
>JABDJF010000377.1 GCA_013002645.1 Myxococcales bacterium | reverse complement strand
TCCTCGAGCTCCGCTTTGAGCCACTGAATCCCCAGGCGGCCGGCAAGCGGCGCGTAAATCTCGATTGTCTCCCGGGCGATTCGTTCTTGCGCAGGCGTCGACATGTGCTCGAGCGTCCGCATGTTGTCGAGGCGATCGGCGAGCTTGACCAGGAGCACACGGATGTCCCGCGCCATGGCCACGAGCATTTTGCGAAAGCTCTCGGCTTGGCGATCTTCGCGCGAGGCGAAGTTGACCTTCCCGAGCTTGGTCACCCCATCGACGAGGAACGCGACCTCTTCACCGAACACGGTCTTCACTTCGGGAAGGCTGACTTCGCAGTCCTCGACGACGTCGTGCAGAAGCGCGGCGCAAACACTCGACGCGTCCAGCTGCATGTCAGCGATGATGTCCGCGACGGAGACCGGGTGAATGAAGTAGTCGTCGCCGGACTTTCGCATCTGCCCGTCGTGCATGCGCGAGGCATAGACGTAGGCCTTGTTGATCAGATCGGTATCCGCTCGGGGATGGTATCCCTTCACCTTTTCAAGGATATTGGTAAGGCGGACCATGATCGGGGACTAACGGAGGAACCTCAATTTAACACCGTCTCCAATTGGTGCCAAGGTTGTGGCGCTTCTAGTGGCGCCTCTAGGGGCTTCGGTTGGCTTGGGTCGCATGTCGGGCACAACAACAAACATAGGGCCATCGTCCACGAAACGAAGGATCGCGACTCTGATCGCGATCATTGGGCTGCTGGTGGTGGGGAATCACTTGGCAGGCATCTGGCCTCGGGATGTCGAGGTCGCGTACACCGTTGACGCCGAGGTGACCGGAATCGCGGTGGACTACCTCCAGAAGGGAGACGCGGTCACGAGCGTGAGATTCACGCGGCCCGATGGGAATGGCACCCTCCTCCGGCACACCGTCCGACTGCAGCCCGGCGAGTATGTGGCCCGGATCATCCTCTACTCTTCGGACGGATCGGGGGTCGAGCACGAGCGGCGGCTTCGGGTCCCAGCCGCGGGCCTAAGCCGATTTGACCTAAAAGAGGCGCCCAAACGTTCACAATGACCAGGGAACGGAAGAACCTCGTTTTTCTCATGGCCGCACTCGTGGCGACGCTCGGGATGCTGCTTTGGATGGCCAACCAAGAGCCGTTTGCGTTCGGCCCGCTCTGGGGTGCGGTCATCGCCGTAATGGCCAGCGCGGCCTGGGTGACCTGGTTGGTTCCGGAATCGCGGGGGGCGCTCATCCCTTGGCGCGGGACACTCCTTGGCCGACAGCCGGGTGAGCTCGTATCGCCGATGGCTTCGATCGCGCTGGCGATGACAATCCTCACCGTTGGGGCGACGCTGGGAGGATACGATCGCCTGCCGATCGCGATCGTCTTGGCCCTCCTTTGCCTGCTGCCCTCCAGCATTCGGCGACCCGGTCTCTTCGTGATGGTCGCGATCTGCGCGATCTACCTCCCGCTGCTCGGCACCACGAGCCTCTTGGACCCCTGGGAGACCCACTATGGAGAAGTCGCGCGCGAAATCCTCGCACGCAACGACTGGATCAGCTTGTGGTGGGCGCAGGACAAGTGGTTCTGGTCGAAGCCCGTTCTGCTCTTCTGGCTGGAGGCCATGAGCATGGGCTTTCTCGGCGTGGACTTCATGCCTGACGCCAATCCTGCGCACCCGGAATGGGCTCTTCGTTTGCCCGTGCTCCTGATGAGCTTGGCTGCGTTGGCCGCGATCTACGCGGCGGTTCGTCGCTCGTTCGGTCCGCGCGCCGGCGTTCTTGCCGCCCTGGTCACGGCAACGATGCCACAGTTCTTTTTCATCTCACATCAGGCGATCACGGACCTGCCGCTGGTCGCCGCCATCACCATCGCGGCCTGCTGTTTGATCGTCGCCGTCGAGGAAGATCCGGAGCGCGAGGCCAGCGTGTTTCAGCTCGGTCCCTGGAGACTTTCGCTTCAGCACCTGCTCCTCTTCGCGGTCTTCGTGCTCGTTCTTCCGCAAGCGGTCTACCTGATCTCCCGCAACATCTCCTGGCTGGAAGGAAGTGGCCTGGTCGCCCACATGGATCGATTCCTCTACGGCTCGGCCGGCAACGCCGACGTCCCCGGCAACCCGGCGCCGCGCGATCAGACCCCAGCCTTCAACGGGCTTGGGAGCCAACCGTTTCTCCAGGGCGTCCTGTGGCTCAGCC
>JABDJF010000359.1 GCA_013002645.1 Myxococcales bacterium | reverse complement strand
CCCCATGCAGAGGCTGAAACGAGAGACGAGTCCTGGCCGCTCGACGGGCCGCGTGCGCGGTGCACTTGGCTTCGTCACGGGGAGGCGGACTCGACGCTGCTTCTGACGTTCCATCACATCATCGGCGATGGCAAGTCTGGCGTGCTGGTCATGCGCGATCTCATCCGCCTGCTCGCCGATCCTTGTTTGGAGCTGGCTGAGCTCCCCACTTTCCCTCAGGAGACTCACGTTCCCCCGACCTATCGACCCTCTCGAAACCTGGGCAAAGCGCTTGGACTTCTGGCAAGCGACATGCGGGCTACCCCGGCGACACGACTGCCGAGTGAAGGCCGGGCGCCGGTCGAAGAGCGAAGACAGCGAGTCGTTCCGTTACATTTCTCCGAAGAGCAGACCAGCGCGCTTCGATCCCTCGCTCGACGTGAGGGATACACCGTTCATGGTTTGCTGAGCGCGGCTCTGATGCTTGCGCTCTATGAAACGGGCGACTGGCACGACGAGCGCACGATGCGCTTCTTTCACCCACTGGACCTTCGCGCCTATCTCGAGCAGATTCGGCAACGGAGCGGCGGGGACCTGCCCCGAATCGGCGAGGCCTCCGGCGTCTACGTCTCCTATGCGGACTCCGAGCATCGCGTATCCCCGGACACGAAGCTCCACGTGCTCGGTCGACATGTCAGCGGGCAGATCCAGGCACAAAAGGCAGACGGGATTCCCTTCCTCACATCGCCGTTTTCGGGAAGGCTCTTTGCCGCCGTGTCCACCATGGGTCCGCTCGGGGCGACGGCTACGACCTTTCGGAATCGCCTGCAGCTCAATCTCGGACATGTCGAACCGGGCCTCGGCCGAACAACCATGGACCGCTTTGTCCATCACCTGATGACCCGACTCGATGCCGTCGGCGTTTTGGAGCAGAGCTTCCATCCGAGTCGGGTGCCTTCAACCTCGCGCGAATAGAAGCAAGGCGAGTGCGATCATGGCGGGGAGACCCTGCAGGAACAGGATCGAAATCTTCGCGGTCATCGCTCCGTACAGCCCCGCAAGAGCCACGCAGCTCAGAACGAACACCTTCAAGGTGAACGCGGTATCTGGATTCGCTACCAAGAAGCTCAACACCAGACCTGCGGCCAAGAAGCCGTTGTAAAGGCCTTGATTGGCCGCGAGGGTTTTCGAGGTTTCGGCGTCCTCTTTCGAGAGTCCGAACGTCTTGCGCCCCAGTGGCTTGGTCCACAAGAACATCTCGAGGACCATCGCCCAAACGTGGAAGACGACGACGTAGACGATGAGCGAGTTGATCAGAATGTTCACGCGTGGCGAGCCTATCAGACCTTCGGACGCCGGTACCAGGGATGAAAATTGCATCGCCCGGCCTGCGGTCGATTTCCGCATTTCCTGCAATTTGAAAGGGAAGCGGGCCGTCGCACCGGGAGCTAGGCTCTTGGCGGCCGGCGCTGGCTTGCGGCCAAGGTCAGTTTGCGGGAAACGGTCGCGCACATCTTCCGCACCGAGAGAAGCACCACGATGACTCAGAAGCCCACCATCCTCTACACCAAAACCGACGAAGCACCGCTCCTCGCGACCTACTCGCTGCTGCCGATTCTCCGGGCCTTCACCGCTCCGGCAGAGGTTGCCGTCGAGCTCCCCGACATCTCTTTGGCCGGTCGAATCCTGGCGAACTTCCCCGAAGCGCTCGAGCCGGACCAGCGAATCGACGACGCGCTGGCCGAGCTTGGACGACTCGCGAAAACCCCCGACGCCAACATCATCAAGCTGCCGAACATCAGCGCATCGGTACCGCAACTCAAAGCAGCCGTTGCCGAGCTGCAGGGCAAGGGCTTTGCGGTGCCGGATTACCCCGAAGAGCCCAAGACCGACGAGGAGCGTGCGATCGCGCAACGCTACGGCAAGGTCAAAGGAAGCGCGGTGAACCCGGTTCTTCGCGAGGGCAACTCGGATCGTCGTGCGCCGCTCGCGGTCAAGGAATACGCGCGTGCGAATCCGCACCCGATGGGGGCCTGGTCGAGCGCTTCGAAGACACACGTGTCGACGATGGGCACAGGCGATTTCTTCCACAACGAGAAGTCGATCACGCTGCCCGCCGCCACCACGGTGCGCATCGAGCATGTCGCCACAGATAAAAAGACCACGATCTTGAAGGACGGTCTGGCCTTGCTCGAAGGCGAGATCCTCGACGGCACGTTCATGAGCAAAAAGGCGCTCCTCGCATTCCTCGGCGAGCAGGTGAAGGACGCACAGGCGCTCGGCGTGCTCTTCTCGTTGCACCTCAAGGCGACGATGATGAAGGTCAGCGACCCGATCATCTTTGGACATGCGGTTCGCGTGTTCTTCGTCGATGTTTTCGCGAAGCACGCGGCAACCCTCGAACAGCTAGGGGCCAACCCGAACGATGGCTTTGCCGAGATCGTTGCTCGAATCGAAACCCTACCGGCCGACAAGCGCGAGGAGATCGAGTCCGACATCAAGGCTGCCTACGAACATGGGCCCGCCTTGGCGATGGTCAATTCCGACAAAGGGATCACCAACCTTCACGTCCCGAGCGACGTCATCATCGATGCCTCGATGCCTGCCATGATCCGAACCTCTGGGCAGATGTGGAACGCCGCGGGCGATCAGCAGGATGCCAAGGCCGTCATTCCCGACAGCAGTTACGCTGCCGTTTACCAAGAGGTGATCGACTTCTGCAAGAAGCACGGGGCGTTCGACCCGACGACGATGGGCAGCGTGTCCAACGTAGGATTGATGGCGCAGAAGGCCGAGGAGTACGGCTCACACGACAAGACCTTCGAAGTCGCAACCGACGGGGTGGTGAGGGTGGTCGACGCGGGCGGAGAAGTGCTCATGGAGCACACGGTCGGCGCCGGCGACATTTGGCGCGCTTGTCAAACCAAGGACGCGCCCGTCCGGGACTGGGTTGGTCTCGCCGTTCGCCGCGCGCGTGCCACCGGAGTACCGGCGATCTTCTGGCTCGACCAGGCGCGGGCGCACGATGCGCAGCTCATCGCCAAGGTGAACGCGTACCTTCCGGAGCACGACACCAAGGGCTTGGAAGTTCGGATCATGGCGCCGGCAACGGCCACGCTTTTCTCGCTCGAGCGGATGAAAGAGGGCAAGGACACCATCTCGGTGACCGGTAACGTTCTGCGCGACTATCTGACCGACCTTTTCCCGATCCTCGAAGTCGGCACGAGCGCCAAAATGCTCTCGATCGTGCCTCTCATGAACGGCGGCGGCCTGTTCGAAACGGGGGCCGGAGGTTCGGCCCCGAAGCACGTCCAGCAGTTCGAAAAGGAGAATCATCTCCGCTGGGACTCGCTCGGCGAGTTCCTCGCCTTGGCTGCTTCGCTCGACTATCTCGCCGAGCGCCATGACGACCCCAAGGTGAGAATCCTCGCGGAGACGCTCGACGCAGCGGCGACCAAGTACCTTCTCGAGAACAAGTCGCCCTCACGCAAAGTCAACGAGCTCGACAATCGCGGCAGCCATTTCTACCTCGCGCTCTACTGGGCGCAGGCGCTCGCCGAGTCCGACGACGCCAACTTGCGAAACTACTTCGCGCCGGTGGCGAAGGCATTGTCCGACAACGAGGCGCAGATCGTCTCCGAGCTGGTCGAAGTTCAGGGCAAGCCGATGGATGTCGGCGGCTACTACCTTCCCAACGACGACCTCGCCGCCAAAGCCATGCGCCCGAGCGGCACGCTGAACGCCATCATCGATGCGCTCTGATCGACTCGAGGAGCGGGACGCGACTCCCCGCCTTGGCTGGGCTAGGTACCCGGCATGATCCTGCATCGTGCCGCCGACGCGGCGAGACGCTGGGCGGACGCGCATCGCGAGGTCGTCATCATCTGCGTTGCGCTTCCGTTGAGCACGGCCGCTACCGCCTGGCAGCGCTTCAAGAGCCTCGGGGCCAAGCGAAGTGCCCCAGGGGGGCATGATGCCCGGCTTGCTCGCGTGAAGGCGGACGTGAAGAGGTACGCAGACGCGCGTCGGCGCGGCGAGGCCTGGGCCCAGAGGCCCCTGCGGACCGACCGAAAACCGGCCGCGTCGCTCAATACCCGCATGGCGGACAAGTCGGCGTCGCAGACCGTGCGCATGAGCGACCTCACTGCCATTTTGGGTGTGGACCGTGAAAACGGCGTCGTCCGACTCGAGCCATTCGCAACGGTCGGCGATGTTTCGCAGCACCTCGACGAAATGGGACTTCAGCTCGAAGCGACCATCGAGATGAAGGATGCCACGATGGGCGGCCTGGTGATGGCGCTCGGCATGACGACGCACTCCCACGTTTGCGGGCTCGTTCACGACACCGTGACGGCGTACGAGGTCGTCACCGCCAATGGCGACCTCGTTCGCGCAACGGCGGACAACGAGCACGCCGACCTTTTTCGAGCGCTCCCCTGGAGCCACGGCACACTAGGGCTGCTCGTCGCGCTCGAAATGCGGGTCATTCCTGCGTCCACGCACGTTCGCATGGTCTACCGCCCGTTCTATTCGCTCGAGGCCTATTCGGATGAGTACCAGCGACTGGTCCGCCAGGATGCGCCGCCCCACTTCGTCGAAACGATTATTTTCGCCAAAGACCGCGCCGTGATCATGGAAGGCCATCTCGCACACGAAGACGAGGCGCGAGCGTCGAGGCTACCGGTCAATCCGGTCAACCGCTCGTACAAGCCGCTTTTCTACAAGCACGTCGAAAGCATGCTCGAGCTCGGCCAGGGGCAACGCTACGAGGAACTCGTGCCGATGCAGGACTACCTCATGCGTCACGACCGAAGCATGTGCATGTGCCTGGCGCAGATTCTTCCGACCGCGAACGAGCCCTGGTTTCGCTACACGATGGGCTGGATGCTCCCGCCGAACACCACCTTTCTGAAGGGCACGCGGCCCGAGGCCGAGCGCGAGAATACGATTCGAAAGCAGGTCTGGCAGGAGTACGCATTCCCTGCAGAGCACTTTGCCGAGATGGTCGCGCAGGTCCACGATGATTTCGAGATCTATCCCCTGCTCGCGTATCCGTGCAAAGTGATCGACAAGGGCGGCATGGTCCGGCTGCCCAGCAACCGCGGCAAGCCGTACTCCGGGGCCACCGAGACGGCCGCGTTTCTCGACATTGGGGTTTACGGATTTCCCCAACGGGTCAAGGATGGCGACCAGCGGTACCCAGCGGTGACCAAGGTTCGGGCACTGGAGCAGAAAGCGCGGTCGCTTGGCGGCTTCCTTCACACCTATTGCGACGTCTTCAGCTCCGAAGAGGAGTTCTTGGAGATGTTCGACCACGGGCTCTGGCGTCAGATGCGCGAGCGATACGAGGCCGAAGGAACCTTCCCGACGATTTACGAGAAAGTGAAACCCGAAATGGACCCGCTCCAGTTCTTGGCCCAAGAGGCCGCCTGGGAAGGCAACTCAGCTCGCTCTGGCCCTGCCGAAACGCTCAGTTTCTAGACTTGCCGCTCTGCGGCTATTCGATCGAGACGCATCGACCGGCCCCGCGCCTCGTCACGGAACATGCCGAGGATGTAGACCCGAATCAGCAGCCACCAGAAGCGTCGCTCGTTTATCCGTGGGTCGATTTGGTCGGCGATCTTTGCGTGGGCCTCCGGCGTCTTGCTCCAATGGAGGCCCGGATTCTCATGGTGGACGGTGTGAAGGCCGTTGTTGAAAAGGAACCAGTTCATCACCGGGCCTACGATGTTGCGCGAGTGATTGAACGACGACTCTTCGTCCGCGTGCACGTGCTGTACGTAATTGAAGATCAGCACGGAGTACAAGGAGAACTGCTGCGGAATCAAGACGTAGAGCAGAGCCTTTTTCCAATCGAGCACAAACACCGCCGAAAGGAAGGCGACCAAGAGAATGTACTGCGAGATGCAGAACCAGAAGCGACGCTTGTTGATGCGATACTGCTTGGCGAGGTAGTCGCGGATTGGCTTTTGCTGATGAAAGGCACTCACGCTCGGATACGTCACGAGGGTGAACAGATTGGTCTTCTCGGTGTACCGATAGGTGATCGTGAAGTCACCTTCGCGGTTGTTGAACTTGTGATGGTTCTGGTTGTGCGTCGGGATCCAACCGAATGCAGGGAACCCGTAGAACAAGGTGAGCCAATAGTCTGTCAGTGCGTTCAGCGGCTTCGACTTCCAAATCGTGAGGTGATTGTGGTTGTGCGCGATGACCGAGACCGAGACGGCCATCAAAAGGTACGCGACGAACAGCAAGGGACTGAACGAATCCCGCGTCCACAGGAGCACGAGCATGCCCGTGGTCACGACCATGTACAGCAGAGTGCGGATGTCTGCGGAGTATCTCAGCATTGGCGTTCCTGGCGGGCCAGGGATATCGCCGACGCGCGCCTTCCTTGTGCCCGGCTTCGGGGCAGGGCGCCAGGCGACACTCCGCAAAGCGGCCCAGGGCGCGGGTATCCACGCGGCGCGTGGCCTTCGTGGGCCCTCTTCTGCTTATCGCTGGCGTCCCCGAAGCGCTTGGATTACTCCCCTCCCTCTGGACGCCGCATCCACACAGAAGAAGACGTTCCGACGAAACGTCATCATCTACACGATGGCGAGCGCCATGGGCGGTCTGGTCCAGCTCGCACATCTCCTTTGGACCCATCTGCTCGACCAGGCCGACTACGGTCGATTCGCGATCCTCGAGGGTGTCGTGTTCGGAGTTGCGACCGCCACGGTGACCTTGGCGCCGCAGATGTACATTCTCGTGTACGTCCACAAGAAGCCCCGGTCCGAGCTCGCGGGTGAGCTCGGTGGCATGCTCGGGTTGTCGTTCATCATTGGACTGCTGACCACGCTCGCGGTCATCGCCCTTCCGGATTCGGTCTTCATGCTCGCGGGCGAAGCGGTGCCCCGTTGGGCCGTCGCAGGTGTCATCATCGCAGCGACCATCACCACGGCCCGGATCATGGCTCAGACGATCCACGAAGCGCAGAGCCAGCCGACGCGAGCGGCACTGTGGTCCGAGTTCGTCGAAGGAACCCGCCCATTCATCGCGATCTCCCTCTTTTTCCTTCTCGGCTGGACCTGGGAGGCGCGCTGGGGTGGGCTGGTTTTCGCGCACGTTGGGGCGGGCATCGCCGCAGTCCTCATTCTCGGTCGGCAAGGTTGGCTCAAGCGTGCCCCTTCGCTCGCCTGTCTGCGTCTACCCCTTCGTTTTTCGGGGCCGATGGTTTTCACTTTGCTGGCCTACGTCGGATACCAAAGCGCCGATCGCCTCTATGTGGCCCTTTGGGATGGGGTCGCCGCAGCCGGCCGCTACGAGGCGGCCTACCGCATCGCCTTGTTAGTCAGCACCGTCAACGTCGTCACGCTTCATTCGTTCAACCCGCTCTACTACTCCGCGTATGCGCGGGGTGACCGTGAGGGGGCGGCCAAGCTTCTGCGCAGAAGCAGCTTGCAGATTGCCGCCTGGGTTGCCCTTTTGGTCGTCGCGCTTCCCCTCATCGTGATGTACACGCCGATCTTGGAAGAATCCTATCGCACCTCACCAAGCGTCCTCACATCCATCCCCATTCTCGCGCTGGGATTGGGGTGTCTCGGCATCTCACTGCTCTGGCAATCGGCGCTTCTGGCAGCGACCCAGGCCAAGACCGTTTCCGTGATTGCGGTAAGCGCAGCGCTGGTCAATCTCGGCGCCGATGTCATCCTCGTTCCGCGCATGGGCGAGATTGGCGCCGCCTGGGGTACCCTCATCGCCTTTGCCTTGATGCTGGCGACTACGATCGTGGTAGTCCGGCTCCGTCGCGCCGAGAAGTAGCCGGCTTTTCGCAGCCGTTCTGGCTAAGGTCTAAGATGAAGGAATGGGGCGTGTTCTCAGCGCGGGATTGGCGGGGCTAAGCCTCGCTTTGATGCTGTCGACGGGTTGCTCCGGTGACCCAGATTCGACGAGCTCCGGGGGTTCCGGAGGCAGCGGCGGCGTTGCGGGTAGCGGCGGACAAGGTGGTGGCATCGGAGGCGCCGGCGGCGCCGGTGCAGGCGGTGGAGGCGGCACGGGAGGACAGATCTCCCCGGACTGCGGGGACCGGACACGCGACGCGACCGAGGCTTGCGACGATGGGAACCAAACGGACGGCGATGGCTGCTCGGCCGACTGCATGATGATCGAAGAGGGCTACCGGTGCCCCACGGTCGGCGTGCTCTGCGTTGCGATCGTATGCGGTGATTCCCGGATCGATCCTCCAGAGGCCTGCGACGATGGGAACGCGACTGGCGGCGATGGATGTAGCGCGACATGCGAACGGGTGGATGGATGGTCCTGTCCGCTTCCTGGCGTGGCCTGCGCGGCCACCGAGTGCGGCGACGGAATCGTCGCCGGCTTCGAGCAGTGCGACGACGGCGACGCCACGCCTGGCGACGGCTGCTCGGACCAGTGCCAGCTCGAAGACGGCTACAAGTGCGACACAGCCGGCGCAGACTGCGTGCCGATCCAATGCGGTGACGGCATTCGAGAAGGCACCGAGCAGTGCGATGATGGAAACGCGACGCCATTCGACGGCTGCGACGCGTCCTGCAAAAACGAGCCGGACTGCGAGGGCGGGGTCTGCCAGGCGGTGTGTGGCGACGGCGTGATTCTTCCCGGCACGAGCGAAGCCTGCGACGACGGAAATACGAACGACGGCGATGGCTGCTCGAGCGGCTGCCAAGAGGAAGAGGGCTTCGCCTGCGTGCTCTCTCCAGTCGACCTGGGCGATGAGCTCTCGATTCCCGTCATCTACAGAGATTTTCGCAGTAACGACACGGCCGACCCCCTGCCTACGACGTTTAGCTTGGACTTCAACAATCCCGACGACTCCAACGGCGCGATCGCATTCGACATCACCGAGGACCAGCTCGATGCCGAGGGCAAGCCCGAGCTCTCGGGCGAGAACCCCTACGTCTACGGCTCCAACGAGGGGCCCTCTCACAGCGCCGCATCGTTCGCGCAGTGGTATCGGACCAGCCCCGTGCTCGATCCGACCGGTAACCTGGAAGTCGTCGGAAACCTCGTCCTCCCGAGTACCGGCGCCAACGTGTACGAGTTCGACAGCTTGGACTTTCCTCCAGGGTTCTTCCCCTTGGACGACCCTGCGCTTGCGCCATTCGCATGGCCGGCGGAGCCGACCTATGGGGAGACTCTTTTCATTCCGAGTGGTGGGACCGACTTTCGCAACTTCGGATTCACGACGGAGGTGCACTACTTCTTCGTCTATCAGGGCGACGAGGTGCTGACCTTTAGCGGCGACGACGACCTCTGGGTTTTCGTCGACGGTTTTCTCTGCCTCGACGTGGGCGGGCTTCACCCCCGGGTCACCGACGTGATGAGCTTCGCCAACCCCGCGGATGCGGGAAGCGCAACTCAGGAAGCGGTCGTGAACGCTTGCAAGGCGCGGCTGGAAGAGGACAAGGCGGCGGCGCCGCCAGGAGAGTCATTGGTCTACGAGGTTGCGATTTTTCATGCGGAACGGCACACCGGAGCGTCCAACTTCAGGCTCACGCTCGACGGTTTCGTCACTGAAATCTCGAACTGCGACTACACCTGCGGCGATGGCATCGCGACCCGCTTCGAGTTCTGCGACGACGGTGCCGGGCAAAATACGGGCGCCTACGGCCAGTGCCTGCCGGACTGCTCCGGGCTCGGGCCCTACTGCGGCGATGGCAACGTCGACGAAGGTTTCGAGGAGTGCGACGACGGCGACAACCTCGGCGGCCCGGGCGGCTGCAACCCCGACTGCACGGAGGGCCCGACCTGCGGCGACGGAATTCGGCAGCCCGAGCTCGGTGAGGGCTGCGATGCGGGCCCGGACAATGGAGTCCCTGGCTCTGGATGCAGCGCGACCTGCGAGGTCGTCGTCGAGTAGCACAAGAGCGCCCGCCGGCCGCGCTGCCGGGTCTCGCTCAAACCTTCGGCATCCGCTGCGAATCGCGAAGACGCTTTTCGGCATTGCGCCGCTGGGTCTCCGCGGCGTCGCGTAGCTGCATCGCGCCCTTCAGGTTCTCGATGAGCTCGGCTTGATCTTTCAAGCTCTGGTTCAAGTGACTGGTGATGACGTCGACGCTGACGACGGCGATGCCGCAAAACACCGCGAAGAGGGCGGTGATGCGCAGCCAATTCATGAAGACCGTCGGCTCGTAAAAGGCCATGGTCTCGACGGTCATGAGCCCTGTCGACAATATCGCTCCGACGCCAAGCAAGGCGATCAGGTTCAAGCCGAGTGCGATCAAAGTGACGCGGCGCCCGAACAACACCGATGCGAGTACGCTCTGACCGGCCATGATCAGAATGGGGGCGCCGAGGTAACCCACCGCGAGCAGGGCGAGGACGCCCGCGATGTAGAGAAGGGCGAGAAAGCCAGCCGCGCGCACCTCATAGGACAGGCGCTTCATCAGGAGCAAGACGAAGGCGCCCGTGTACATGACTACGGCTACCGCTAGCACCGTCCATGCGCCTCTCTCGACTGCATCGATGAGGGTGCGGACAAACGCCGCGCCGCCGACCACGACGGCGACCAGGAGTGACATGTTGAGGACCTGTTCGCGAAGGCCTTTGGCCTCGTCGACGACGTCTCGCTCCCATGAAGTGACGCTCCTCTTTGCCAAGGTCCGCGAATCCTAGCCCTTTGAATCACGAAGCTCCAGCCTGGCTTGGCAGAGCAGTCAGAATCTTGCACCGGTCTGCATGATTGCAGCGAAGATTCCGGCTATATGCCCAACCGTGAGCATCCAGTCCATGCGGCCTTTGAGAGCAGCACGCGCCCTGCGGGAGCTCTTTGCGAATCCAGACGACACCCAGCAGGTCTTCGAGATCATCGACGCGATGCAAGGGCCGGCCCTGGTCCGAATGCGGGAACGGCTTCAACAGACCGAGCAAGGGCGCCGGCTGCTCGCCGAACAACCCAACCTCATCCCCTTACTGAGCGACCGCGGGGGGCTTCGCGCGTTGCCTGAAGGCAGCCTAGGGCGGGAGTATCTGGCGTTCGTCGAAGCCGAGGACATCAGCGCCGATGGCTTGGTGGATGCCTCGGACATCTCACGCCAGCGCAACGAGGCCGCAGAGCTTCGATGGATTCGCAACTGGCTGCGTGATTCGCACGATGTATGGCATGCGGTGCTCGGCTATCGGGGCGACCTGATCGGCGAGGCGGCGCTCTTGGCGTTCAGCCACTACCAGACAGGAAACATCGGCGTGGGCATGATCGCGGCGATGGCCTGGTTCAAGATCGGCCGAGTTACCAACCGCAACCTGGACGCGCGCGACGTGATCGTCAACGGCCGGCGTCGCTCAAAACAGTCGGCCTGGTTCCTCGAGGTGCCCTGGCATCAATGGCTGGCGCGCCCGATCGACGAGGTCCGCCGTGACCTCGGGGTGGAACGTCTCGTTCATTACCAGCCGGTCCGTTCGCACGAAGTGAACGTCAGCCTCG
>JABDJF010000020.1 GCA_013002645.1 Myxococcales bacterium | reverse complement strand
CGTCTCGTACCCGGTTCGAATGACTCTGTGCAGCCCAGGCTCGTCGAGGCCGAGTGACTCGATGAACTCCGCGCGCTCGCCTTCGGCAAGCTGCATGATCTCCGATTCGATTTCTGCGCTGATCACGACCACCGGGACGCCGCGCTCTTCACCGAGCTTTTGGACCTGAGCGACCAGCGGGTCCTCGCCGACGTTGCCGAGCTGCTCGTCTTTCACGTTGGCGACGAAAAAGGACGGCTTGTTCGTGAGCAAAAACATGTCGCGGATCACCAGCGCTTCGTCCTCGTCGCGGGGCTCGGTCGCGGTCGCCGGCTTGCCCTCGTTGAGCGATGCCGCCAGGCGCCTGCAGACTTCGAGGGCCTTCTTCTCGAACGCGTCCTGGCCTTTCGCGGCACGCTCGGCTTTGTCGAGGCGCTTTTGGACGGTCTCGAGGTCCTTGAGGATCAGCTCGGTTTCGATGGTCTCGATGTCGGCGAGGGGGTCTATCCGGTTGTCGACGTGCAGGATGTTCTCGTCCTCGAAACAACGAACCACGTGCGCCACCGCGTCGGCATCCCGAATGTTGCTCAAAAAGGCGTTGCCCTTTCCTTCGCCTTTGGACGCGCCCTTGACCAGGCCCGCGATGTCGACGAACTCGACGCTCGCCGGCACGACCTTCTTTGGGCCGTACAGAGCAACGAGCTGGTCGAAGCGCGGGTCGGGCACCGGGACGATTCCGACATTCGGGTCGATGGTGCAAAACGCGTAGTTCGCCGCTTCCGCCTGCTTCTCGGAAAGCGCGTTGAAAAGCGTGGACTTGCCGACATTGGGAAGCCCGACGATTCCGACTGACAGAGCCATGGGCCGTGCTTAGCGCGTGCGCCGCAGGGCGGCCACTAGTTGAGCCAGAGCCTGCCGATCACGAATAGACCAGCCGCCAAGAGGGCGGTGAAGGGGACCGTGATGAACCAGCTGGCGAAGATGCCGCGAAGCACCCGCGTGTTGATGGCGCCGATGCTTCGCCCAAAGCCGACGCCGATCACCGCGCCGACCAAGGTGTGTGTCGTGCTCACCGGCAAACCGAGCTTGCTCGCGACGACGATGGTCGTTGCGGCGGCGAACTCGGCAGAGAAGCCGCGCGAAGGCGTCAGCTCCGTGATCCTCTTCCCGATGGTGGCCATGATCTTGTAGCCGTAGGTCGCGAGGCCGACGACGATGCCGACGCCGCCGATCAGCAGCACTCGATACGGCACCTGGACGGTTTCGGTGACCCCGTACTTGATCGCTCCGAAGACAGCTGCCAACGGGCCCACGGCGTTTGCCACATCGTTGCTTCCGTGTGCGAATGCCACAAAGCAGGCGGTCATCACCTGAAGCACCATGAACACCTTCTCGGTTCGGCCGAGGTTGACCTCCTCGTCATCGGAGCTGCCCTGCGTGAAGCGGCGAAATACCGGTGTCGAAAGGGCGCTGGCGAACAGCCCCAAAACGACGGCACCAGCTACTGCGGGCCCGAGCGGCAGGTCGAGGCGCAGGGGCTTGAGCCCCTTGAACATTGCGCTCAGTGCCAGGATCGAAATGATGGGGAACACCAAGATTGGGCCCCAGCGCCTTATCGCGATCAGCGGGTCGGGGGCATTCAAGACCGTGCGTTTGATGAACACGAAGACCGAGTAGCCGAGGATCCCGCCCATCACCGGAGACACCAGCCAACTCGCCGCAATGCTGCCCACGGTGCCCCAGTCGACGGCGCTCAAGCCACCGGCGGTCACGCCGAAGCCGACGACCGCGCCGACGATGCTGTGGCTCGTCGAGACGGGCCAACCGGCATAGGTGGCAATGTTGAGCCAAATCGCCGCGGCCAAGAGGCAACAGGTCATGCCCACAGCCATGATCATCGGGTCGCTGCCAAGCGCCTGGACGTCCACGATCCCTTTGCGAATGGTGTTGGTGACCGAACCTCCAACGAGCATGGCGCCGCCGAACTCGAAGATCGCCGCCACGATGATCGCGTTTCGCAGGGTGAGCGCGCCCGAACCAACGGACGTGCCCATCGCATTGGCGACATCGTTCGCGCCAATGGTCCACGCCATGTAAAGGCCGCCGAGCGACGCCACCGTGAGGATGATGGTGGTTTGGTCCATCGAGTCGATCTAGGAGGCCGCCACGAAGAGTCGGAATTGGTCTCCAACGTTCTCGGCGTGGTTTGCGATGTTGCCGATCTTGTTCAGCACCTTCGTCCACATGAAAATCGAAACCGGAGACATGGCGTCCTCCGCGCGAAACAAAGCTTTCGCACAGCGGTCTTGTAGCTTGTCGGCCTCGTGCTCCAACCGACCGATCTCATCGGCCTTGGCCATCGCTGCCTCGGCGGCCTTGCCTGAAAAGCCCGCGCCGATCAGATCGTCCATCATGCCGACGAGATCGGAAGCCTTCGCGACGGTGACCATGACGGCCTCCACGAGCTCGCGCAGCAGCGGCGCTAGCTCCTCGGGCACTTCGTAGCTTCGAAGCGTCAGCAGGACGCCGACATCTTCTGCGCAGTTCGCCACGGCGTCGATTTGCCGAATCAGCCGCAAGACGTCTCTTCGATCCACCGGGAGAAACAGACGCACGGGCATCTTGTCACGCAGGGCGTTCTTTGCCTCGTCGGCAAGGCCTTCGAGAACGCTGACCTCGCGAGCAATTCGCTCCAGGCCGGCCGTATCGCCCGCAGTCAGACAGTCGATGAGCGGCGGAACCTGTGCCACGCACTCATCCACGGCGTCCATCAGCACCCCGATTTGCGGAAGCGGGCTCCGAACGAGCAGGTTGGCTAAAGGAATACGCATGTTCTGGCCATCGGGGCTATCCAGACGGGGGTAGCACGGCCGCGCGACTCCGGTCCAGCCGTGGTATACGTTGCTTGGACGCGACGGGCAGGTCACCCGGATGTCACATCGGCCTGCCAGGCTCGCGACCGAACACGATGGGCGCTCACATATTGGTTGTGGAGGACGAAGTCGATCTCGCCGACCTCGTCGCGTTCAATCTGCGAGAAGGGGGCCATGGGGTCGCCGTGGCTTACAATGGCGCGAATGCCCTCGCCGAAGTCTCTCGGCAAAAACCGGACCTCGTGCTTCTCGATGTGATGCTTCCCGACATCAGCGGCTTCGAGGTTTGCCGCCGGCTCCGGCGGAGCGCCGAAACCGCCCGCATTCCGGTCATCATGCTGACCGCCAAAGCCGAAGAGGTCGACCGCATCGTCGGTTTCGAGGTCGGTGCGGACGACTACGTGATCAAGCCGTTCAGCCCGCGCGAGCTCACCCTGCGAGTCGAGGCGATTCTGCGGCGCGTCGGGCCGCAGGCCCAGGCCGAAGGGCCGCAGGTCCTCTCGATCGGCGACCTGAGAATCGACGTCCCCGCTCACCGCGTCGAGATCCATGGTGAAGAGATTACCCTCACCGCACTCGAGTTCCGCTTGCTTTTGGACCTCGCGTCACGCGCCGGCCGCGTCCAGCCCAGGGACGCGCTTCTCGAGCGTGTCTGGGGCTACGCGCCGGGTGTCGAAACCCGAACCGTCGACACCCACATCAAAAGGCTCCGAGAAAAGCTCGGTCCAGGCTCCCAGTATCTCGAGACGGTGCGCGGCGTGGGCTACCGCGTACAAAAGCCTGCGTAAGTTGATATGCTCCATCGGTGGAACGCTGGGGACTTCGCTGGAATCTGATCGCCGCCACGATGACCGCAACGGCGGCCATCGTGCTCACGATCCTGCTCCTCGAGGACCCACTGACGGAATATCGACTCTCGCGAACGATTAGGCTTGGGCTTCAAGAAGCCGCGCTAGCCGCCGAATCGGAGCTCGAGCTACAGGTCGAACCAGACATCGCCGCCGAACGGGTCGGCGCGCGGTTCGCGGCCTGGATCCTGATCTTCCATGACGGCCAGATCCTCGGCTCGACCAGGCTCGATGCCGATGCCTTCGATCAGAGCATCGAGTATCTCGCGCCCGCTCCACCTCTCGGTCGCGATACATTCGAACGCCGCACGGTCGGCGACGACGATGGGGAGCTCTACGTGTATTCCCACCGTTCTGAGGACGGGACGGTGATCCAGGCCATGCGTCCGACCAAGGAAGCCGAAGCGATGCGCTCGAGCGTGCGCGAGCTGATGCTCGTTGCCGGCGCGCTTGCGCTCATCATTGGCGTCGTGCTCACCGCGGCGCTCTCGCGTACCATCGTCGCGCCCGCGCGCCAGCTCACCGAGGTCGCCGATGCGCTTGCTCGAGGCGACCTCACGGTGCGGACGGACAGCCAGCGGGACGACGAGCTGGGCGACATCGGACGCTCGCTCGATCGGCTGGCAGACCAGCTCAACGATCGAATCGCTTCGTTGCACGCTCAGGAGAACCGACTCATGACGATGCTCAACTCCATGGTCGAAGCGGTGTTCGTCACCGATTCACTCGGCACGGTGGTACTCACCAACACCGCGTTGGACCGAATCGCGGAGACCAACGCCATTGGGAAATCGCCCTCCGAGGTCATCCGCAGCGAAGCGCTGCACGATGCGGTGCGCTCCGCGCGACATGGCGACGCGGTATCGGCAGACGTGGATCTGCAGATCGGTGGGCGGACGAGGATCTATACGGCAGCCCTGGCGCCCCTTCCGGGGCGCGGCGGCGTGGTTGGGGTCTTGCACGACGTGACCCGGCAGAAGCTCGCCGATCGGGTTCGCCGAGATTTCGTTGCCAACGCGAGCCACGAGCTTCGCACGCCGTTGACCGCCATCCGCGGCTTTGCCGAAACGCTCAAAGCGGGCGCCATCAAAGACCCCGACTCGGCCGAGCGATTCGTCGACGTGATCTTGCGACACACCTTGCGCCTTCAGGCACTCGTCAATGATCTCGTCGCTTTGAGCCGCGCCGAATCGCCGGAGCAAGAATACGAGCTTGCCTCGGTGGACCTCGCCGATGCGGTCAGGGACGTCGTGCATGGGCTCGCGGCGCAAGCCGAGCAGCGCGGGCTCGATGTGCAATACGATTCGTTGGGAGACCTTCCGGACGTGGTTGCGAACCCGCGGGCGATCGACCAGGTCCTCATCAACCTCGTAGACAACGCGATCAAGTACACACCGGAGGGGGGACGCATTTCCATCCATGCGGAGGTCGAGCCCGACGCAGTTGCGCTCAAGATCGAAAACACGGGGCCGGGGATTCCGTCCGACCAGCTCGAGCGAATTTTCGAGCGCTTCTATCGCGTCGATGCAGGGCGTTCGCGTGAAATGGGCGGCACTGGACTGGGCTTGTCGATCGTTCGCCACCTCGTCGCTCGGATGGGGGGCCACATCGAGGCGCAAAGTGAACCAGGCCAGTGGACACGCTTTCGCCTGACTCTGGGACGGGCTGGCGTAGCCAGCACCCAAACGCTTCCGCCCATCTTGAGCTAGTGCCTGTACTCGCGCACGTCGATCGCAGTGAAATGGAAACAATCATCGACGTCTGCTCGATTCTCACAGCTGTGACACGCCTCGGACACAGGGCTGTCACGCGCCTGAGCACAATCGTCTCTCCATGAACTCCGAGGTCTGTGTTCTTTCGTCCTCTCCGACGCTGGCCGCCGAGCTCGATGAAGCGCTCGCGGACGACCGGGTTCGTTTCGAGCCCGCAATCAGCGGGAAGTCTGCGGTGAAGCGGGCTTCTTGCGGATGTTCGTCGGCGATTTTGGTGGACGAGAACCCGCCCGAAATGAGCAGCGCCGAATTGCTCCGGGATCTGCGAAGCAGTGAGCTTGGCCGCCATGCCTTGGTGATACTCATGTCGTCGAAGGCGAGCGAAATCGACCGCGTGATCGCGTTCGAGCTTGGAGCGGACGACTTCATCGCAAAGCCTATCGGGATCCGGGAGCTCAGCCTGCGCCTGGGCGCGGTGCTGCGTCGGCACCGGAACGAACGCAGCCGAGACGAGACACTTCATGTCGGCCCGTTCATCATCGACACCGGTCAGGAGAAGATCACTTTCAGGGGCGAGCCCTTGGCCTTGACCACCGTGGAGTTCCGACTGCTCGAGTACCTCGCCCGCAGCCCGGGGGAGGTCCAGGAGCGCCGTGTCCTGCTCGAACGGGTGTGGCGCTGGTGTGACGTAAACGATGACCGGGCGATCGTCTCCCGAACCGTCGACACCCACGTGAAGCGCCTCCGCGAGAAGCTCGGGCCCGCGTCGGAATTAGTCGAAACAATCCGAGGAGTTGGATACCGGCTCCGACTCGCCTCCTAGTCGCCCAAAAGGGTGTGCAGGGACCTTCGCCCAGAAGCCACCCCAGTGTCACGGGAGTGTCACATGACCGGCCTACCCAGGGAGCAGCAAAGCCCCGCGAAGAAGCGGTTTGCGGGGCAGAGACCAGCGATGTTCAAAGACTTCCAAGACGGAGAGCAGCCAGGGCAAGAAGGGCGTGGTCGCATGGGTGTATCGCTCGCCGTCTCCGCCGTCGTGTATGCGCTCGTCGGCCTTGGTGTCGTTGCTGCGGTGGCCACCGCGAAGGTCGTCGTCGATAAGCGAGAGCGTGACATCGCCGTTCAGTTTGCCGCCACGCCGACCCCGGTCGAAAAAGAAAAGCCGAAGCCGAAGCCCAAGCCCAAGCCGAAGGCGGAAGAAGTCCAGAAGGTAGAAAAGCAGGATCCGGGACAACAGCGTGGGCTCAGCGCGCCGACCGAGATCCCGGACGAAGAGCTCCAAGAAGCGACGAGCGGCCGGCTGGCGGACGTCGAGGAAATCAACATCGATGAAATGATCGGCGGCGGCGGGAGCGACGGGAAGAAGAAGACCGGCCCGCGCCAACGCAGAGAGACCGTGGAGCGCCCGAAGTACCTCGGCGGCTGCCGTGCTCCCGCCATCCCCCTCGATGTTCGCACGAGCGCGGAAACCATTCGCGTCCGGGTTCGCCTGCTGATCATGCCCGATGGCGTTCCGATCAAGGCCGAGATGGAAAAGTCCCATCCACTGATTTCAGACGAGTCGATTTTGAAATGTGCTTTGGCGCAACGCTTCGAGCCTGCGCGTTTACCCGATGGTACGGCGGTTCCGTACCCGTACCGCAGACAGTTTACGTTCAAGCCGTCCAACATTTGAACGAGATAGAGAGGAACAGCCATGGAACTAGATATTTTCGAGATGTGGCACAAGATGAATCCCATCGTGAAGTCCGCGATCGTCGTGCTGACGATTCAGGGGCTCTGGGGCATCACTGTCACCGTCGACCGACTTCTGATGCTCTTCATGTCGAAGCGCCGCTCCAAGAAGTTCGCCCAAGAGGTCTCCGGGCCGATGGAGCGTGGAGACGCGATGGCTGCGATGGGGATCGCCGAGGGCGCCGCCAAGCGAAGCCATCTCGCTCGGTTCATCTACGAGGGCATCAAGACCTTCGAAGAGAACCTGGCGCTTGGCATGGGCCGGGACCGCGCGGCGGAGTTCACCAAGCGCAACGTGGAGCGGACCGGTGAGAACCTGAGCATGAGCCTCAACAAGGGGTTGGCCGTCTTGGCGACGACGGGTTCGACTGCACCGTTTGTCGGGCTCCTCGGAACGGTGTTTGGCTT
>JABDJF010000248.1 GCA_013002645.1 Myxococcales bacterium | reverse complement strand
CCTGCGAATAGAGCTTCATGATGTGCCACAGAATGGGCTTTCCGCCGAGCTCAATCATGGGCTTCGGGCGCATCGTGGACTCTTCACTGATTCGAGTCCCTCGACCGCCGGCCAGAATCACTGCTTTCATGCTTGTCACCCTTGGGGATTGGGGTTTGGCGACATCCTAACACGACCAAGACATTCGGGCCCAATCGTGCGGCTCACCACGGCGACGTCGTTAGTAAGCTCACAAAGATGGGCTCTCGAATCGTCCTACTGTTCATCCCGTTGTCCACTCTTGACCACGCGCCGACCTGGGTATTCGAATTCACTCAGCTTGTGTGCCAGCTCTTCTTGCCTTCGGCTCATGTGGTAATCTTCGGACAATCCGAGTCTGTCCACGATCGTTCTCCAACGGTGCGCGTGATCATGGCCCTCCAACGCTCGTTTGACGTTCCGGCTACTGATATCTCGGAGCCGATCTGCTTCTCTGTCTAGCAATCGTAAGATCTCGGAGGCGTTCGGGCACTCGAAGGGCATTTCGATCACGGAATCTTCCCAGCCAAGAAAGGCGTCGAAGGCGGGCGTCGATTCCCGTGACCCCAGGAGGACGCAGCCAGCAGCAAGACCTTCCATGTAGCGCGAACCGAACTCCAATTGTTCGCTGGGTCCCTCCGATCTCATCTTGGCAAAGTAGCACAAGAAATACTTCGACCTTTTTAGAATTTGGGCGTAACGAAACCGATGCTCCGAGGGCGAACGAGCTTCGAAGCGGCCTTTCAGGGTCTCGAAAAAGTAGAACCCCTCAGAGTGTTCGACATACTCGAGCAGGCTCGCGTGTGTAGCGTCGGCGATCGATCCGATATTCGTGACGTCAATTGGCCGATGTGAAGGCTCCACGACAGGTGCAAACCCCAGCGTGTCAACGCCCGGCGGCAAGAAGATGACATCCGGACTCTTCAGCTCTTCCCGCAGCTTCTCGGCGGTGTAGTATTGAGAAGAGACGACCACGTCGAACTGCTCTAGCACACGGAGCATTCCGCGTAGCCTAGGAATTTCCTCTAGCCAGAGCTCGTCTAGCCAGCAGATCGCATAGCGCGACTTGCGTCGCCAGTCTTTCATTCCGCCAAGCAAGGCTAGATCACGGACACCTCCCATGACCGCGAGCAGCACCTCATGTTCATCCACTTGTTCGGTGGCGAAGGCATTGTCGAAAAGTCCACCAAAGGAACCAGTAGGGGTAAAGCGTGCTCTGAATTTCAGGCCAGCCCGAGTCGACCGTTTCAGGCGAGGAGCGTAGAGCTTCGTCCCGGGAAAAGCGGCACAGAGAATGTCCTCGAATTCGTATCCGCAACACCGTGATACGTGAGCAGACAACCCGCGTTGAGAAAGAATGGCCAAGTTCGAATTCATACGCTCAGTCGTTGATTCTCCACGCCCATACTCGGTGACCAGTCACCAGTCTATCGCTGCGGAGGTGCTGCAGCAAATGCGAGAGTTTGGTATCGTGCCCGGGCACATGCCTGACGATCAATCTATCACGCGACAGTGTGCCGGCCGCGACGTGGTCGCCTTGCTCCCCGCCGCCGGCAGCGGAACCCGCATCGCACCCATTCCGGGCAGCAAAGAAGTGTTCCCGATCGGCTTTGCCAACGTCGAGAGCGACAAACCCGAGGTCAAGGTAGTCAGCCAGTACCTGTTAGACCTCATGGTGGCTGGCGGTGTCGGCCAGGGAATCATCGTCCTGCGTGACGGAAAGTGGGACATCCCAGCCTACTTCGGCGAGGGTGAACCGGCCGGCATGAAACTGTCCTACATGGTGGTCGGCCAAACGCTCGGGCCGCCCGACACGCTGGATCGGGCCTATGCCTTCGTCCGGCACAACGTGGTCGCCTTTGGATTCCCGGACATCATGCTCGACCCGCCCGACGTTTTTGATCAGCTGTTGACGCGTATGGATGTGGATGATGTGGACGTGGTGCTGGGACTCTACGACGTGGTTGACCCTCACCAGAGCGACATCGTGGAGCTCGATGAGGAAAACCGCGTGCTCGACATCCATTTGAAAGACGCAACGTCGATCCTGCCCCACTGCTGGGGTTGCGCCGTCTGGGGGCCCGCGTTCACCGAATTCATGCATGGCGCGATTCGAGAGCATCGGAACCACACCGCCGGAAGCTTCGGCACCATCGATGCGGGCGGCGATCTGCCAATGGGACTGATCTTCAAACAGGCGGTCGAGGAAAATTTCAAAGTGGTCGGTGTTCCTTTCGAGGGCCAGCACTGGACCGACGTGGGCAGTCCTCGTAGTCTGATGCGCATGGCGGGGAGGCTCCGAGGTCGATGACTGCCGCACACGCTGCGTGTGGCTACCATCTGTGGTTGGGGCCAGAAGGGGAAGCCTTGCATCGCCTTCAGGGCATCGTCGACCGCCTTGCAGAAGTT
>JABDJF010000190.1 GCA_013002645.1 Myxococcales bacterium | reverse complement strand
AGCTCAAGATCTCGTCGATGGAGCGCCGAGCGCGCTTCTTGTCTCGGAAGACCAGACGCAGGGGAAGGCTGAGGCCGGGCTGCCCGTGAATGCCGCCCAGCTTGAGGTAGGCGCGGGTCGGCCAATGGGCGGAAGTCTGGAAGTTCTCGATGACGTCCGCGACGATCAGCGAGCCCGAGGGGCGATGGAAGAAGACCGTTTCGTTCAGCATCGTGCCATCGAGGAACGCCGTCGCCAGGTCTTCCTGCCAGTCGGGGTGGGACTCACCCTTCAGCTCCAAATCGATCCCGAGGTCTTTTCGCCGCTTCGCGAGGCCGACCGCTCCGTGGAGTAGAGCGCCAGGGTAAGCGTCCTTCCACTCGCCCGCATATAGGTGATGGGCCACGTTCGGGGCGACGATGTGTCGAACTGTACCAAGCGCGTCGACCTCGGCCTTCAAGCCCGGTGTCATCGCAATGGGTGAATGGACGAGCAATGCGCCGTCCCGAAGACGAACGACCGTCATCCGAGTCCCCAGGTGTAGACCAAAAAACGACTGAGGCGCGGCCTCAGCCCAAAGGTTATTTGCAACGTTGTCCATTTTCAATGCCTCTGATGGTTACTCCGGCGCCGCGATCAGTGCGTACTTGAGGTTGGTGTTGGAGGCGTCGTAGTAGCTAACGTGCGCCCGACCTAGATCATCGACCGCGATAGAAGTGTATTTGCCAACATCTCCAAAACTATCGACGGTCTGCAACACCCATGACTGGCTCGCCCCTCGCACCGCGTGCTTCAAGTCTTGTGTGCTCTCGTCGTAGTAGCTGATGTGGACAAGACCCGTCGCATCCACGGCCAGCGATGCGTACTTACCGACGCTTGCTTGACTGTCGACGGTCTGGGCAGCCCATGAACCATTGTCGCCCGCAACTGCGTAACGAAGATCCTGTCCTGACTCGCGGTAGTAAGCGATGTGCGCGACGCCGAATGGGTCGAACGCCATGGTCGTGTATTTTCCGACGTCGCCGTCACTATCGACGGTTTGCGCTCTCCAAGACCCGTCTGGCTGGCGACTGGCGTGCTTCAAATTCCGACCGGAGGCGTCGTAATAGCTAATGTGCACGTGGTCGGATGGATCGACGGCCACGGAGGTGTATTCCCCAACGTCGCCAATCGCGTCTACGACTTGAATCACCCAGGCATCGCCGCTCCGGCGAGTCGCGTACATCAAGTCCTTATTGGAGCTGTCGTAGTAGCCGATGTGGGGCTCACCTGCGCTATCAAAAGCCACGGAGGCATGCTCGCCAACGTCGCCGTTGCCATCCACGATTTGCACCGTCCATGCGCCACCCGCCTGTCTGGTTGCAAGCATCAAGTCGTTCTCGCTTGCGTTGTGGTACGCGACATGTGGAAGGCCTTTCGCGTCGAACGCGATCGAGGCATCTCTCCCCACATCGTCCTTGCCGTCAGGCTTTTCGGAGGTCCAGCTGTCATCTAGCTGCTGAGCAGCATATCTGAGATCACCTCCGCTGTTTGCGTAGTAAGCGACGTGAGCGCGGCCGGAGGGGTCGAGAGCAAGCGAGCTGTTCTCGCCTACTTTTCCTTCCTCGTCGACAATCTGCAGGTGAATCTTGGCGCACGAGCCATTGTAGAGCTCTTGTCCGGATGGGCACTCCGTAGGGCAGCACGTTTGCCCACACGCTTCATACGTGTCGTCACAGATGAAGTCGCATTCGCCAAGGTTGCAGGTTGCGCTGGCATTAGAGGGTGCGGGGCAGGGGCTGCACAGGTTGCCACAGGAGTTGACGTCGAGGTCGGAGACGCAGGCGGAACCGCAACGGTGAAACCCGGTCGAGCAGACGCACTCGTGCGCGATGAGGTCGCAGGTCTCGTTCCCGCCGACGCATTGAACGGCGTCCTCACAGCCACGCAGACAATCGCCGGTCGCGGGATCGCAATATGTGAAACCGGTGCAGCCCGTGCCGTTGGTACGGCAGTCTCCTAAATCCAGACAGCTGCCCGCCGCGCAGACTTGCCCGGTTAGACAAGACCGGGTGCAATCTCCGCAGAAATCAGGGTCACTTCGCGTATCTACGCACACACCGTTACAGCGCTCGAAATTCGGCGCACATACGCAATCATGGATACCGGTGTCGCAAAACTCGTTGGCGCCGACGCATTGCTGAGCCTCAGTGCATCCAGGGAGACATTCGCCGCTAGCCTCGTCGCAAAAAGTGAAACCGCTACAGCCGACGCCGTTACGGCGACAATCGCCGGGATCGACGCAGATTCCTGAGCTGCAGACGTGCCCGGCTACACATGCAGTTTCGCAATCACCGCAGTAACGCGGATCGGCATCTGGGTTTACGCAGTCCATTCCGCATAGCACGAGCGGAGGTTCGCAGCTGATGACGCCACCATCGGGCACGCTCGCATCCGGCTGCCCGCCTCCGTCTGGTAAAACACCTCCATCGGGCACGCCGGCGTCGAGGAGGGGAATTTCGGGGTCCGCTGGCAGTTGATCCGGCTCATCGATTCGCTCCAGAGCTTCGGGGCTTACCGATTCGTCGACGCACTTGGGTTCAGTACACGCCTTGCCTTCGGCACATCCGCACGACTCGCCCGCAGGGCAAACCAAATCGGCGCAAGTGCGGAACAGCAGCATCCGGGCCAAACGAGCTTGTTGGGAGACGAATCCTGTCTTAAGCCGCCTCGACACGAGGGCCTCTCCGCTCTCGCTAGCCAGCGCCTCGAGCTCGATGACGACCTCCTGGCCGGGACTGGAACCACCCGAAAGGATGCCAAAGGTTGCAGGGAGCCGATAAACGCCCGGCTCGCTCGAGGAGCGTTTCGACACCGGAAAAACGTTGAGCCAAGTCTCGATCTCCCGGGAGCCATCGTCGGTCTCCACGACCTTGGAGACCCGCGCCCTAATCTTGTCGACCTCTTCGGGCACTGCGTAGTCGGTGTCCATGAGGATTACGATCTGAGAGGACGAGCCATCAGCGCATCCGAGCGTCGAGAGCGTGAGGGCAATCACGCTCAGAAGAAGCCGATGTGGCACGAGATGCCGACGGCGTCCGAGGTCGCCTCGTAGGCGGTGCACAACTGGCACCTGCGGGTGGGAGAACAATGCCAAGACCGGCAAATATACATGGGGAGCGCTGGCTCGCAACGGGCCGATCCGCCGGGCATCGGCATATTGAGAACGGCTCTCCTTGTCTACGACACCGAGATAGAACAAGGTTTTGGAAAGCGTGGCGGCTCGGCCCGAGACGGACCCGCCGAGGCGCAGACACGGGCTTGGACATGACTAGCTTGGAATCGTCGATTCAGCGAGAGCGCTTGGTGGGCGAAAAATATCGCCTTGGTCCCGTCATCGGGACTGGCGGAATCGCCACGGTGTACCGCGCAACGCACATATGGACAGAGCGAGAGGTGGCCGTAAAGGTCCTCGATCCGACGCTCCCGCATTTTGAACAGCTTCGTGCGGGGTTCTTGCGGGAGGCGCGCGCCACGGTCCAACTGAACCATCCGAATGTCGTCGATGTTCTCGACATGGGTGAGGACGATTGGAATACGGCCTACTTGGTGATGGAGCTGATCCATGGGCCAACGCTACGCGACCTGCTCCTCGAACATGGGAAACTGAGCGAGGAAGAAACCCTTGCCATCCTGCTGCCCCTGATCGATGCACTCGAAAAGGCTCACGAGCTTGGCATCGTACATCGCGATTTCAAGCCTGAGAACATCATGCTCGCGCTCAATCCCGAAGGTGCAGCGACACCGAAACTGCTAGACTTCGGCACAGCCGAGATTCTTCGAAACGCGCAGACACGCAGCCTTTCGATGACGCGCGGCGTGATCATGGGCACGCCCCAGTACATGTCCCCGGAGCAGGCGCGCGATCAGCGCGAGCTCATCGGGCCGCAGACCGACGTCTGGGGAGCTGGCGTGGTTTGGTACGAGTGCTTGACCGGTCACGCACCGTTCGACGGCGAGAGCCCGCTCGATGTGCTTCACGCCGTTTGCGAGGCACCAATCGACCTCGACGCGCTACCCGAGGCCTACGTTCCGCTACTACGAGATGCCTTGCATCGCTCCCCTGCATTGCGAATCAGCTCGCTCTCGGAGCTGAAAACGCGAGTCGAACGCATGGGGATCGCGAGAGATTTCATATCGACGGCGCCAGCATCGCTCTCCTCCTTTCCCGCGCCAAGCGGTGAAGACCGCATAACCCAACAAACACTCGCTGGTTTGGGGCCGAACGAGTTCCAGCCTCGATCGGCCACGGGCGCTCGGCTTGACTCCGAGCTGATTCGACTTCCTTTGAGGTCTAATCGAAAGCTGTTCCTCGTGGGGCTCGGCTTGTTGATGCTGTTGGCCTTGTCTGCGTGGTGGTCAGTTCGGGAACCATTGCAAGGGCCCGAGCAACATACGGGAGCCGTGACGGCGGAGCGCGACCCTGCGTTTTAATTATTCTAATCAGAGCGCCCTCG
>JABDJF010000196.1 GCA_013002645.1 Myxococcales bacterium | reverse complement strand
GCTGCAAGGTAGATAGCGACGAGGTTCAGCAATGGAAAGAAACCGTCAAAGGGCCGACCAGGCTCCGGGCGGTCATCGGCAGCGAACGGTACAGCCCGGAGCTGCGGACCGAAGCGGCGCTCGCGATTGTCGAAATGGATCGCAACGACGTCGACGCGCGGTCGATTCTCTCCAAGGCTTTCGACGAGCTCGAGCGCCAGGACCGGGCGATCAGCGAAACAATCGTAGGAGGAATGATTCCGCGCCTCCAAGCGCTTCTGTCGACCGAGCCCGACCCGGAGGCTCCAGGTCCTGATCCCGTTCAAGTGCGCGCGAAGGACGCAGCCTACATGGTGATCCCGTATGCGCCCGAGGGCTCGCGGAACGAGCTCATTCGTGCGGTCGTAGGCTGGTACTCCGCCGACTTCGAAGGCCGGAGCCTTGCAGGGGATTACAGCGCCGAGCAAGTGACCCGCGCGCTCGGCGCCGAAGCAGCTGGAATGCTGGTCGACGCGCTCCACGAGAAGATGCCCCCGCAGGCGATGATCAAGATCGCCGAAATCATCGGGGAAGATGGCGACCAACAAACCAAGAAGCGCGCTGGGGCCCGGCTCGTGAAGATCGAAAAAGAGATGGAGAAGCCCGCTTTCGTGAAGTGGCTCGCCGTTCAGATTCGCGCGTCACTCAAGGCCTCGGGAGAAAAGGTCGAAGCAGCGCGTGTTTCGTCGCTTGCTCTCTACAATCGCGAGAACTACATCAACCAGGGCGCGCTTCCGGCGATGCAGCACCTCGGCGAGCAACCTCTGGTGTCCAGCCGGCTGCTCGCAATCGCCGATACCAAAGCCGGAGCAAATGATCCCAAGGCCTGGGTAGAGCGCCTCAACGCTCGGCGGGCAACCGCGCTCAGGGCGCTCGAAGGGCACGTGACCCGAGCCCAGCTCAACCGCTTGCTGTCCATTGCGCTCGATTCGAGCAATCCGGTCGAAGTCCGCGACTACGCGTTCGACCGCGTCGGAGACATCCGTAGCAGCGCCGCGATTCCCCGCCTTTGGCCCCTCGTCGAGCGTCAGGGATGTACGGCAAGCTCCTGTACGGCGTCGGACAAGCTCGCCAAGCGCTTGCGTTGGCGCGCAGGCGAGCTGATTCTTTCGCTGGGTGGCTCCTCGGCGATCGAGCCGTTTTCTCAACGATTACCATCGTCTACGGGCATTCAATACGAGCCCGAAGAGCTCGAAGGCTACGCGACGAGGATGAGCCAGATGACACCTTCCCCCACATCAACGGTCATGGCTCTGCTCAATTCGCCGCGATGGTGGAATCGCGTGGTCGCATTGCGCTATCTTGAACGCAGAGGTGGGGAAGCTGATGTCCCCGCGATGCAGCGATTGATGTCGGATGATGGCGCAGTGACGGGGCAGGGTTGGTCGGAGCTGAATCCACCCGTGACAAAGGTGGGGCAGGTTGCCGACGCCGCCATCAAGTCGCTTCGAACGCGTGAGCAAGGTGACAAAAAGTGAGTGGTCGAAGCGATGGCTGATCAAGGCGACAGGAAAACGGTACGAGCCTTTCAGTGCCGCGACTATCTCTTCGAGATCTTCGATCAACTGAGCAAGGAGCATCAGTGTTCGGTCGACTACCTGATCAACGAGGCCATGCGTGAGTACGCACGCGCGCGCGACCAGACCGTTACATCGGTCGGCGCCGAATCTCAGGATCTCGCGGGCTCCGCGCTCGGCGGTGCCTCACCTGTCGGCGCCCCGTCATTCGATTCTCGCGACACTCGATCGAGGCCCATGTTGACTCCGGTGCCATCCCGTCGGCCGACCGTGCAGCCGGCGGTCAATCCGCTTCAGGCGGTGACCGTGCCGCCTCCACTCCCAGGTCGCCGTCCGTCGGATCTGGCGAACCGCCGAGTTCTGACGCTTCAGTTCAACGGCGAGTCCATTCGCGTCGACAAAGACGAGTTCATCATCGGGCGAGGCGTGCGAACTACCGATCTCGCGATTCGAGATGGTAACATCTCACGCAAGCACGCCGCGGTCGTGTTCCATGACGGTGCGTACTTCATGAAGGACTTGGGCAGCACGAATGGAATCGAGTTCGCGGGTCAACGTGTCGAATCCAAGCGCATCGAAGAAGGCGACGTCTATCGCATCTGTGATTACGAGTTTCGCTTCTCGTATCAATGAGTCCAGCTTGGTGCGCTTCGTGGGCACTGGTTTCATTCTGCTCGCGCTCGTCTGCGCCCTTCCCGTTCGGTCAGGCCTTGCCGACTCCGTCGGCCCCGAATCGCAGACCGAACAGCTCGAGCGCCGACTCGGCCGGCTCGATGCACGCGACGATGCCAAGTATGCCAAAGGCGCGCTCGAGCAAGCGCGTCGGGCTCTGCTGCGGGCTTCCGCCTCGCCCGAAGACGAGAACGCAGCGTCGAGGGCTAGAAGGATTGCCGATGCGGCCCTGGTGTTGGCGGGCCGGCAGCTCGCTCGTCGCAAAGCCCAAGCCGAGCTCTTTGCGACGCAACGCCGCCTGACTGCGATCCGTGCGCGCGCCAACGCGCAGCGACGTGCGCTCGAGACGCTCATGAGAGATCGCGCATCGCTGGCGCGGAGCGGAGAGCGCCCTTGATGTCTCGCCCAGCGCTCCTCCTGGTTGCGGTCGCGATCTCGGCCTGTGCGGGGTCGCAGCAGTCGGCCCGTACCTCGGAGCTGTTGTTTGCCACGCCGGAAGCCGAGCTTGCGCGCCAATACGCTCCCGATCTCTACGCTCGCGCGGAGTCGGCATGGGTCCACTCGGGCGATTCCCAAGGTCGCAAAGACGAGCAGGCCGCAGATGACTATCGGACGGAGTCACGGCTGTGGTTGGCAGGGGCCGTTGCGGAGGCCGAGCGGGTCCAGTTGGATCGTCGGCGTGCCGAGCTTCAGAGCGAGGAGGAGCGTTGGGCAAAGCAGCTTGCTCGCGACCAGGAAGCCTCTGCGGCCGTGGCCCGGGACATCTCTCGTCATGAGGCCAATGCGATTGCGCTTCGCGAAGCCGAGCGGCTTGCGGCGTTGACCGAATCAACCACCATGAGCGCCGCGACGCTCGATGCGGTGCTCACTCGGGTCCGGCTCAACCTCGCGCTTGCGGAGGCGCTCGGCGCCACCGACGAGCAACTCCTTCCGCTTCGCGAGCGTGTGGATGTCATCGCGCGCAAGCGGCCCAACTCCGCCAGAACCGCGGAGGCGCTCTTGCGCGATAGCGAGATTCTCATCGGACAAATGCGCGCGGACTGGCCCGAGCCACGCCCCGGCGCGTCGACGGCACTCGTTGAAACGGCTTCGGTCACGGGCTTCGCGGCCGACCGACTTGGGAGCGCCGTCCTGATTCGATCGGAGCGGTTTTTTGGCTCCAACGGTCAGGTTTCGACCGCCACCGTCAGACGGTTCATCGGGCTTCTCAGGGCCTTTCCCCACGGCCCGGTTGCCTGCCAAGTCGCGGTGCCCGAGCTGGGCAGCCGCGTCTGGGCGCGGCGGGTCGCACAGCTGGTCGAGCGCTTTGGGCGCATGGGGGATCCGGAACGAGTGTCCACCAGCATGGTCGCAACCGAGTCCCTGGGTGCAGGGACGGTTCAGTGTACCTTCGCAGCCTACCGAGAGCCTTGACGGATTGCGCGCCCGTCAGTCGAGCGTGCGGAACGACTCACGTGCCGCGGCCTTGGTCCGATCTGCGCTCGGAACCTGCTCGCGCGGAGCCGGGGGCGGAAGCTCCATAATCGAGATGCGCGTCGTGTTGCTGGCCACCTCGAGGATCGAGACGTCGACCTTGGTCGGGTTGACCTCCGCGCCGCGAACGCTTGCACGTTTGTAGACCGCACCCTTGCCGCGGCGCTCCACGCTGCCCGTGATCATCATGGGCCCGATGTAGGCGAGCACTTTGCCGATCGGCGCGCGAACTCGGTACACGTGCAGCAGGCCGTCTTGGCGATAGAGCTCGGCGCCGCGTGGAAGGCGGATGCCGACGATGTAGTCGTCCGAAGGGATAAGACGCCCCTCTGCATCGAAGCGGCGGGGGCTCGTCCTGCGCGCGGCGGGTTCCGCCTTCGGTTGCTCCTTCGCTGCCTCGCTCGCTCCGCCCTGCGACTCCTGTGCGGGCTTCGAGCTGCAGCCGCCAAGCGCCAGCAAGAGAGCGAGGGGGATGAACAGGGAGCCGTGCATGGGTATTGGACCTATCACTGTGCCACCGATCATTCCAGGGTGTCGGCCATGCCCGAGACGACCGTGAAGGCTTCGGGGGCTTGAATCCCCTGCTCGAGGATGTTGATCGCGAGCTGGTTGACCGGCACCCCGGCCGAGCCGCTGAGGTGGCCCATCAGCTTGTACTCGCGACCGCTCGTCGCGACCGGCATCTGGAGGGTACCCGTGGTGCCGTCGAAGGGATCGACGATCGGGATGCTTGTCGTCGTGACACAGACCGGCGCTTGAGCGACCTGCAGGCCGACGAGCAGGGCGTTCTCGAGCTGGGGGAGGTCGTTCTGATCGAGAACGAAGGTCGGATTCGAGAGGCTATCGACGAGTAGGGGAACGGGGGTTCCTGCGCTGGTGGGATCATCCAAGTAGTTCAGCCCGAAGATGCGGCTCCCGCCAAACGGACAGGCGTCAATCGCGGTGCCGTTCGCGGACTTGAACGTCCCGAAGAACACCTGACCGCCAAAGAGCTCGATCGGCCCCGTCATCTGCTCGCCATCTTCGAGCTCGATTTCCCAATTCAACCGGCCCGCGACGCTGTCGACCGCACCGCTGAGGTCGAAAGTGAGATTCTCTGTGACAGAGACGACCTTGTTGATTGCAGTGGAATCGTCGAGGACGTCGATGTTGCCTGTTCCGGTCAGAATGACGACTCTGCCCTTCGGGTCGCTCGTCAGCGCGAGCGGGTAGAAGGTCGGCTCGGCGACATCCGAGGCCTCGTCGTAGTACAGGTCGTGGAGCGCCTCCGCGGTCCAGTCGGCCGGCTCGGTCGACGACAGATCGACCCGCCAAAGCACGCCGTCGGCGTCCACGGTGTACGCGGCGCTCGCCACCGTGCCGGTGTCGCCTCGGTAGACCGAAACCGCACCGGTGAGCGGCGCAGGGAAGGTGTCTTGGTCGAGCTGCTCGATGAGCGTACCGGTCACCAAGTCGATGAAATAGAGCATCCGGCCGTGTTTGACCTGCGCTGGAACGGTCGACTCGTCTCGCCAGTCGCGTCGATTTGGGCGAGCACTGATCGAGTTCCCGTCTGCGTCCACCATGTCTTGAGGGAACTGCGGCCCCACGGGGATTGCAACCGAGCTGGCGTTTTCAACGCCCTGCCCGCCTGGCAGGACGACCACGCCGCGGGATTGCCTCGAGAGGAACGCCGGCCCGCCGCTCCCGTCATTGCCACCTTCGACGAAGATCTGCGCCGCGGTGGGTTGCCCGTAGGTGTCGCCGAGGTTCGGGTGGGTGAACTGCCAGAGAAACTCGGGCTTGCAGGGGTGGGTCACGTCGAGCGCCACCATGCCGTTGCCGCCGTTTCGGAAGCTGAGAAACAAAACGGTGCGCCAAACGTTCGTTGCCCCGCCCTGACCGGACGCGAACGAGCGCACGTCATAGAGATTGCGGATCTGAATGCTCCCGTCGCCGTACCATTGCTTGCTGCCCCCGGCGAGCATGTCGTCCAGGTCGTCGAGGAACATCGGCGCGATGAAACCCCAGAGCTCGGTACCGGCGTCCTTGTTGTCGGCGCAGGCGAACTCCTCCAGGTTGTCGGCGGCGGTGAACGCGCCTGCCGGGTAGTCATCGGCCAGGAACGCATGGATGACGCCGTCATTCGACGACGCGTAAATCACGCGAGGACGTTCGCTGAGCTGCCAGCCATCCGTCGTCAGATCTTCCACCGGGTCCGGGCTCAGCTGGTGCCCAAACCCGAGTCGCCAGTCGTTGTACGAGGTGTCGTCGAGGTCATCGACGAGCGGTCCCACGATGGCCGGCGTCGAATGGTAGATGTCCCCGAGCCGCTCGTCTTCACGCCCGCTCCCGGGCGCGCCGTGAACCCACTCGACGACCGTGTCTCGAAACGCGGTGTCCGTGCTGCCTACGCCCAAGAGGTATTCGGGATCGATGGCCCTGCTGAACTCGCCGGCCCGTTGGTCGATGATCGCAGAGCCGCGGTCGGGCAGGTCCAAGCTAGCCGTCGTGAGCTTGTTCTCCCCGGCGCCCGTGAGGTGCTCGTTGATGTCCGCCGGATCATCGGGCAGCACCGTCCAGAGGTTTCGCGGAAAGCCGCCGGTGAAGCTGACCTTCGAGGACGAGCCTCCCCAGGGCTCCACGCTCGACGGGGCCGAGCTCTGTGCGTTCAAGACTTCGTGGAAGCGATCTTGGTCTTCGACGTCCTGAGGTTCGGGCAGGCCGTCCACGCACAAAAAGCGCCGTCGCTCCAAGACCCCGTCCCAGGGGTCGGTCGAGTCCAAGGACGCATTGAACCCGGAGATGAACTCCGACTCGATGAGGCCTGGCGAGGCGCCGGTGAGCACGGGTGCCGTTCGACTGGTCGCCCCCGCGTTTTGCTCGTTGAAAATGAAGCTCAACGCGGTGACGAGCTCGGCGCGATCGGCGACCAGGAAGGCCTCGGTCGTGTCTCCGACCGAAGCAATGTCGTCCAGGAGCGCCTCGACGGCGGCGACCTTCGTGGCGTCTCCATCGAGGGCGAAGCCAATCACGTAGAACTTGTTCAAATCGTCCGACGCCACCATCGCGGCCACCGTGTCGGCGACCTCTTCGAAGGGACAACCGGTGGCGCCCACGGGATTGCCCAAGGCCTGGCAGTTGACCGGGCTTCCCCGCATGTCGCCGTTCGGAAAACCGTCGGTGATCAACACGGCGCTTCGTGGGCGGCAGCCGTAGTACGGATCGCCTGGACCTGGATCGACCGTCTTTTGGGTGATGTCCGGGTCGGTTTGAAGGAAGTACTGGAGGTCGGTGACGAGCCCGGCGGTGGGGGTGGCGCCGTAGGGGCGAAGAGGGTTTTTGCTAAGCCCGCTGTCGCCGAGCACCGTCGCCTGAATCGCAGCGTTCGTGTTGGCCATCGATGCGGTGCTGTCCGCGCCGACGGTGACCAAACCGCCTTCGGGCGCGGAGGGTGAGCGAGCGCCGCTGTTCAGCATGAAGGTCGTCAGGGCGCCCGGGAAGGAAAAGGGTCTATCCACCCCGTAGGAGTACATCCCCTTGGTTCCCGACGACTCTGCCGGAAACGGTACGAGTAGGAAGTCCGCTTGGCTGACCAACGGAGGCCTGTCGTTCAGTGTGCCGATCGAGTCGAAGGTCATCAGGCCGAACTTGATCCGCTCGATGTAGGTATCGAGGACGCCGTTCGCGCTCTGCGAGCCGCCATAGGTCGGGATTTCTTGAGGCAGCTGAATGTGTGGCAGGAAGTAACCTTCGTCGTACTCGCCGCTGTAGATACCGCCAATTCGCAGGTCTGCATTGCACTCGTACGGAATGAACTCACCGGTTAGCGCCTGTGCGACGGTCGACCAGCGGTTCTGCTCGTAGGTGCCCGCGGCGCAGACGGGTAGGCATTCGAGGCATGCGGGAGTGGTGCAGAGGCAGTTTGGCTTTCGCTCCATCGAGCCCGAGGTGTCGACCAGAAGCATCACGTGCGGTCGTATGTTTCGAATGTCGGGGCCCTGCGCCGAAACTCCCGGGCCCGGACTGAAACAAGCTACGACTAAGCCAAGCAAAGTGATGTACTGCCAAAATCTCATCATGACCCCGAAGAAATGAATGGCCCGCTGATGATGTATGCGCGCATATCCGCGCCGGTTTCGTTCCACTGGCGACCGCTGTCCCCGGCCTCGGCTGTGGCGAAGTCGACGGTCCCGTCTCCTACCTGCGCACGACCGCGAGCCGTCATGGTCGTGCGCATGTATTTGAATTTGGTGCCACCCTGCGCTGCCGCGCCGGGGGGAAGCTTGTTGACGATGTGCTCGTCATAAAGGTCGATGACGAACGCCGGGGTGTACGCAGAGCCGCCTCCGAAGACGGCATCGGCGTCGACGGGCGGATTTTTGAAGTTCCCGCTTCCATCGGGTTCGATCAGCGCGCCGAAGTGCTCTTCGTAGAGCCGATAGGCTCGACGGTTGCCGGCCAATGGGGGTTCCGGGTAGCAGCTTTTCGGGGTGCCGACACAGGCGAAGAGCTTGGCGTCGGTATCGCCTCGGGTCTGCACGATGCTGCGGACGGTCCCAGGGCCGAAGATGTCGAACCACTCGAGCGCGCCAATCAGAGCGGACCGGGCGGCGTACCGGGTCTGCAGCTGCTGGCGCGCAAAGCCTGTGCCTCGTACCTCGTGGGACACCGTCGTGGCGGAGAACAGCGCGCTGGCGGTGCCGACCATGACGATCATCAGAACGACGAAAAGCACGGCGCCTTCTTGTTTGCGGGGATGCTTCATCAGAGGTTTCTCCTTGCGACGCTCATCACGGGAATCTCGATGCGGAGGTGGCGGACGCGGGCGGAGCCCTTCTCGTTCGGGTTCACCTCGAAGCGCGTATTCGCGTCGGTCACACCGGAGTAGGGAATCGACGGGTCCTCGAGCGGGCTGCGAATTCCCAACTCGATGAGAACCGAGCGGACCTGCTCGGGGTTGCTGTTGATCACCGTGGGATCCGCCTCGGTTTCTATCACCGGCGGCATAGCCGTTCCGGACGCACGGTCGACGAGGAACGAGACTTCGAAGTTGCTGACGAACTCGGCGAGCACCTGCGTGGTGTTGGTTCGTACCGTCCCGTCTGCCGGATTCAAGATGCGTCGCACCAGCATGACGTTGCGCTGCTCTCGAAGCGCCTCTGGGCCGGCGTTTTCGAAATCAGTGGTGATCAAGGGGTTCGTGCCCTCTAGGTCGAAGAAGAACAGATCTCCGAAATCCATGAAGTTGCCCCCGAGCGCGGCATCGAAAGGGTTGACGAGCGCATACTCGACCCACTGCAGCGGAGCGACGGTCGAGCCCTCGCCGGCTCCAGGAAGACAGGCCGTGGCGACCGGCAGCGCCGGGTTCACGAAGAGGCGCACTTGATTCTGGACATTGTCCTGCTTGCCGTAGACGGTGCGAAAGAAGTGATAGCCCTCGGGTGATTCGATGTGGAGGACCGAGCTGGTCTGGAACGCACGCGCCCCTTTTTGGCCGATGCCTTTCCAGCTGGCCGCCTCACCGCCCCAGGCCGCATCCCATCCGAGGTCGCCCTCCAGGTAGTCCGGCGCGGGGCCGGCGAATGGGCCTGCCGCCTGGCCCCAGGCGAAGGTTCGGCGGTACGCCTGATTGCCGGTTTGCAAGATGATGGTCGTCCCCTCGGGGCTCACCGAGTCGACGAGAAGCTGGTCGGTGAGGTAGAGGCTAGTCAGAACGCGAAGGCGGTCGGCGCCGACTCTCGGAAAGTTGTCGCCGTCCGGATCGAGCACCGCCAGGTCCGCGTCCGGGTAATACTGAAAGGCGCCCATGGTGGTGTTGCCGCCGCCGAGCGTGGGGAGGTCGGGGTCGCCGGCCTCGCAGCGGGACTCGCTCTGGGCGTTGGGTGAGCCGAATAGGCC
>JABDJF010000182.1 GCA_013002645.1 Myxococcales bacterium | reverse complement strand
ACCAGGTGGAGCGCGGGCAGGTGTTGGCGGCTCCGGGCTCGGTGAAGACGCACACGAAGTTCGAGTGCGAGGTGTACATCCTGAGCAAGGACGAGGGCGGTCGGCACAAGCCGTTCTTCAGCAACTATACGCCGCAGTTCTACATCCGGACGCTGGACGTGACGGGCAAGATCGAGCTTCCTGACGACGTGAAGATGGTGATGCCCGGCGACAACGTGAAGATGAAGGTCGACCTCATCACGCCGGCGGCGATGGAAGAAAAGCAGCGCTTCGCGATTCGCGAAGGCGGCCGGACCATCGGTGCAGGCGTCATTTCAAAGATTATCGAGTAAAACGATGGCAGCCAACAAGATCCGCATTCGACTCAAGGCCTACGATCACCGATTGCTAGACCAATCGGCGACGGAAATCGTCGACACCGCGAAGCGCACCGGTGCGCGGGTCGCGGGTCCGATTCCGCTGCCTACACGCATCAACAAGTACACCGTGCTGCGTGGGCCTCACGTGGACAAGAAGTCGCGAGAACAGTTCGAAATTCGAACTCACAAGCGACTCTTGGACATTCTGGATCCCACTCAACAGACGCTCGACGCCCTCATGAAGCTGGATCTCTCAGCGGGTGTCGATGTCGAGATCAAGTCATAAGGCGGTTGGTCCATGCCCAAGGTGAAGGTCTACAACTTGAGTAAGAAGGGTGTCGGAGAGATGGATCTCTCGGACAAGGTCTTCGATGCGACTGTCAGCGAGAGCCTCCTCTACGATGTTCTCAAGGCCCAGCTCGCGAGCCAACGCAAAGGCGCCGCTTCGTCCCAGAACAGGGCCGAGGTCAGCCTGAGCTCGCGCAAGATATACAAGCAGAAGGGCACCGGCGGTGCTCGTCATGGCTCGAAGCGCGCGCCGATTTTCGTGGGAGGCGGCACCGTCCATGGCCCCAAGCCTCGCGACTTCGGCTACAGGCCGCCCCGCAAGATGAGGCTCGGAGCGCTCAAGGGCGCGTTGAGCCTCAAGCTTCGTGAGGGGCAGCTGCTGATCGTCGAGGACTTCGAGCTCTCCGAGATCAAGACCAAAAAGCTCGCCGAGGTTCTCGCCAAGCTCGAGGTCAATGGCGGAGCACTCATCGTCGACGGAAAAGAGAACGAGAAACTGCGTCTCAGCGCGCGCAACTTGCAGGGTCATTCTGACCTGCCACCCGAGGGCGTGAACCTCTACGACCTGCTTCGTCACGAGCATCTCGTGCTCACCCAAAACGCGGTTCACGCTCTGGAAGCAAGGTGTCAGTGATGCACGCCGAACAAGTCATCAAGCGCCCGATTTACCTCACGGAAAAGGGTGCGAAGCTGCGCGAAGAAAACAACAAGTACACCTTCGAGGTGGACCTCGACGCGAACAAGCTTCAAATCAAGAACGCCATCGAGACTTTGTTCAAAGTCACCGTGCGCGACGTTCGTACCCTGGTCATGCGTGGTCACATGCGCCGCATGGGCAGGACCTATGCGAAAACCCAAAACTGGAAGAAGGCCATCGTTACGCTCCGCGAGGGCGAGACGATCGACTTCTTCGAGGGTGTCTAGAGATGGCAATCCGTAAGTTCAAACCCACGTCGCCGTCCCGCCGCTTCTACGAAGCGCCGGACTTCGCCATGATCACGCGCGGGAAGCCCGAGAAGAAACTTCTCGATTCCAAGAAGCAATCCGGCGGTCGGAACAACCAAGGTCGCATCACCTCACGCTTCCGCGGGGGTGGCCACAAGCAGCGCTACCGCAAGATCGACTTCAAGCGTAACAAGGTCGGCGTCCCCGGTACGGTGAAAGGGATCGAGTACGATCCGAACCGCTCGGCTCGCATCGCGCTTTTGCACTACGCCGATGGCGAAAAGGCTTACATCCTCGCGCCGGACGGCCTGGAGGTCGGCCAGCAGGTGGTTTCGTCCCGCCACGCAGACGTGAAGCCGGGCAATGCGATGCCGCTTCGCCACATGCCCCTCGGCACGATGATTCACAACATCGAGCTCAAGATCGGCAAGGGCGCGCAGCTCGTGCGTTCGGCCGGAACCGCGGCCCAGTTGATGGCCAAGGACGGCAACTACGCTCAGATTCGCCTCCCCTCCGGCGAGGTCCGGATGGTGCACCTCAACTGCCGTGCATCGGTTGGGCAGGTCAGCAACTCGCAGCACGCACGCCTGACTCTCGGAAAAGCGGGCAGAAGCCGTTGGCTCGGTCGCAGGCCTCACAACCGCGGCACTACGATGAACCCGGTCGACCATCCGATGGGCGGCGGCGAGGGCCGGACCGCAGGCGGGCGTCAACCCTGCTCGCCCTGGGGTCAGCTGGCCAAGGGCCTGAAGACCAGAAAGAACAAGTCGACGGACAAGTACATCGTCCGCAGGCGGAAGAAGAAGTAATGGCGCGTTCAGTAAAAAAGGGTCCGTTCATCGACCAACACTTGGAAGACAAGGTCGAGGCTGCGAACAAGTCGGGCGATAAGAAGATGATCCGCACTTGGTCTCGCCGCTCGACCGTCACGCCGGATTTCGTTGGGCACACCTTCGCGGTTCACAACGGTCGCAAGTTCGTCACCGTCTTCGTCACCGAGAACATGGTCGGGCACAAGCTCGGCGAGTTCGCGCCCACTCGGACGTTCGGCGGTCATGCGTCGGACAAGAAGGGCGGCCGCAAGATAAACCCGCAGACAGGGAAGAAGTGAGCATGGAAGCGGTCGCAAAAGCACGGTTTCAGAGGATTTCGCCGCGCAAAGCGCGGGTCGTGCTCAACATGGTGCGCGGCAAGAGCGTTGCCGATGCCCTCAACGAGCTTCGCTTCACGACGAAGTCGGCGGCTCCGATCGTGGCGAAGGCCATCAGCAGCGCGATCGCCAACGCCAAGCAGAAAGACGAAGAGCTCAATCTTGACGACCTGTTCGTCAAGACGGCATTTGCCGACATGGCGCCAAACCAGCACATGCGGCGTTGGCGTCCTCGGGCGCAGGGTCGCGCTACGCGCATCCTCAAGGGAATGAGTCACATCACCGTCGTCGTGAGCGATGGGGAAGAGAGCTGAAGCGTGGGTCAGAAAGTACATCCTTATGGGTTCCGTCTCGGCGTCGTGAAGACCTGGAAGTCCAAGTGGTACGAGGACAAGAACTACGCCAAGTGGCTTCATGAAGACCTGAAGCTCAAGCGCGTCATCCGAAAGAAGTTTGCGCACGCCGGCATCGCCGACATCGAAATGGAGCGCGCCGCGAACAAGGCCAAGGTGGTCATCTACACCTCGCGCCCAGGCATCATCATCGGCAAGCGCGGCGCGGGCGTCGAGCAGCTCAAGGCAGACCTCCAGAAGCTGACGGAGAACGAGCTGTTCCTCGACATCCAAGAGGTTCGCAAGGCCGAAACGAACGCACAGCTCGTCGCGGAGAACATCGCAACGCAGCTAGAGCGCCGTGTCGCTTTTCGGCGCGCGATGAAAAAGGCGGTGCAGACGGCGATGAAGTTCGGCGTGAAGGGAATCCGCGTCACGGCCGGTGGTCGCCTCGGCGGTGCGGAGATCGCGCGTACCGAGTGGTACCGCGAGGGCCGTGTGCCGCTTCATACACTTCGGGCCGACATCGATTACGGCGAGGTCACGGCGCACACCAAGGCCGGCACCGTCGGAATCAAATGTTGGATTTTCAAAGGCGAGCAGCTTCCGCATCGCCCAGGTGCAGCTTCCGCCGGAGCCCGGGTCTAAGGACGAGCCATGCTTCAACCAAAGAAAACCAAGTTCCGAAAACAGATGAAGGGCCGTATGCGCGGTAAGGCCTACCGGGGCGGCAAGATCTCGTTTGGCGACTTCGGCCTGCAAGCGCTCGAGCCCGGCCGCATCAGCCAGCGACAGATTGAAGCGGCTCGTATGACGATTCAGCGAAAGGTGAAGCGTCAGGGTCAACTCTTCATTCGAATCTTTCCGGACAAGCCGATCACCAAAAAGCCGCTCGAAACTCGTATGGGTAAGGGCAAGGGTAGCGTCGAAGGCTGGGTGGCAGTCATCAGGCCCGGTCGCATGCTGTACGAAATTCAGGGTGTTCCCGAGGACCTCGCGCGGGCCGCGTTCGCACTTGCCGCCCACAAGCTCCGCTCAAGACGACGTTCCGTTCGAGGGAGACTGAGCTATGAAGCCGGAAGACATTCGTACGAACACGCTCGAAGAGCTTTCGGTCATCGAAGGCGACTTGCGACGCCAGCTCTGGAAGGCGCGTTTCGACAATCACACCAATCAGCTCGACGACACGAGCTCGATTCAGAAGCTTCGCCGGGATCTCGCCCGCGTGAAAACCATTCTTACCGAGCGCCGCGCCGAAGCGGCGAGCAAGGAGTGATCGGCCATGACTGCTGCTGAGCCAGGACAACCGACACCGAAAGCCACCAAGGAGCGTGGCCGCCGCCGTCGCTTGGTTGGACGCGTCGTAAACGAGACGCAGACCGAGGGCCGAGTCCAACAGACCATCGTTGTGGAGGTCATCCGCCGCGCCCGCGACCCATTCTACGGCAAGTACGTCAAGCGCAAGAAGAAGTTCCACGCGCACGACGAGGCCAACGAGTACCGCAAGAACGACGTCGTGGAGATTCGCGCCTGTCGCCCGCGCAGCAAGACGAAGCGCTGGGAGGTCGTGCGCCTCATCGAGAGGCCGCCGGAGGTATAGCGATGATCCAGACAGAAACACAGCTGGATGTGGCCGACAACAGCGGCGCGAAGCGAGTTTCCTGCATCAAGGTGCTTGGCGGCTCGCGTCGGCGGTATGCCGGCCTCGGCGACGTCATCGTCGTCTCGGTCAAGGAAGCCCTTCCGACCGCTCGTGTGAAGAAGGGCGAGGTCGCCCGCGCGGTCGTGGTGCGCACCAAGCGTGAGTACCAACGTCCGGACGGTACCTACATCAAGTTCGACACGAACAGTGCCGTGCTGATCACCAAAGACAACGAGCCCATCGGCACCCGAATTTTTGGTCCGGTCGCTCGCGAGCTTCGCGCAAAACGCTTCATGAAGATCGTTTCTCTCGCGCCGGAGGTAGTGTAATGACTGCGCGCATCAAGAAGGGTGACCTGGTCCAGGTCATCGCAGGCAAAGACCGGGGTGAGAAAGGACGCGTGCTCCAGGTGGTCCGAGCGGACCTGATCCTCGTCGAGGGGGTCAATCGCGTGAAGAGGCACCAGAGCCCTCGCCGCTTCAAAGAGGCGGGCATCGTCGAAAAAGAGATGCCAATTCACGCCTCGAACGTGATGCTGGTCGACCCGAAGACCGAGGAGCGCACCCGCGTCCGCATCGAAGCCGACAAGAAGGACCCCAACAAGCGCGTTCGCGTGGCCGTGAAGAGCGGCTCGGTCCTGGATTGAGGTCGCCATGAGTGAATACGAACCCCGACTCCGCAAAAAATACAAAGAAGAGATCATCCCTCAGTTGATGAAGGACTTCAGCTTCGCGAACGTCATGCAGGTTCCGAAGCTAGAACGAGTCATCGTCAACATGGGCCTCGGCGAAGCCGTGCAAAATGCCAAGCTGATCGAATCGGCCGTTGCGGAGCTCACCGCGATCACGGGTCGCAAGCCCATCGTCACGCGCGCCAAGAAGTCCATCGCCAGCTTCAAGCTTCGCGAGGGGATGCCGATTGGCGTGATGGTCACCCTTCGCGGCGAGCAGATGTACGACTTCGTCGATCGACTCGTTTCCATTGCTTTGCCGCGCACGCGTGACTTCAAAGG
>JABDJF010000188.1 GCA_013002645.1 Myxococcales bacterium | reverse complement strand
TTCGGCGCGACCACCGCGGTGGCGCTGAAGGGCTCTGGCGCGCGTTCCGACGCGGTCTTTTGGTCGGCTTCATCGTCCTGCGTATGCGCGGCGTCCACGTGATGGTGCGGATGTGGTGCAGCGGCTTCGACGTGCCCGTGGTCCGGCGGATCGAAAAAGACTTCGAAGCGCACCATCGCGGGGACGGGCTCGCCGTCTCGCATCGCCGGCTCGAACGTGAGCCCCTGCACGTACTGAAAAGCGAGCTCCGAGAATCGCGTAGCTCGCTCGCCTTCCCGGTCCACCGAAAGTACGATGGCTTCCCGCACGCGGCCGCCCGCATCAATGGTGATTTGAAGCAACACCCGCGCGGGCTCGCCGTCCGCGTCGGCCGGATACGGTGGATGCATGTGGGCATCGGGGCGAAGCGAGGGAGCTTCGAGCACCGGCGCTTCCGTGAGCTCTTCTTCTTCCTGCTCCTCCTGCGCGCGCACCGATCCATGCACGGCGAGGCACGCCGCAAGCGCAACCAAGGTTGTTCGGAGGACACGCATGAAGAATGGACGGCCGAGCGGCGCCCGAAGACCCGCGGCCTAGGTGTAGAGATGGAACGACACGAGCGCGGCTCAGGCCGCAACCGTTGGCGGGGCTCGCGCTCGGATCGTTCCCGGCTGCCGGTCGGTCGGCCGCTCGTCTCGCGAATGGAGAACAGGTGGGCTCCAAGCAAGGAGCGCCTCGAGAACTTCGGGGACTCCCGGCGGCGGCGCGTTGGCAGCCAAATCGCGGTGCGCGACGCTGCCTTCCCCGTGCTCGGCCGGGGAGCGGTCCTTTTCGTCATGATCGTGCGGATTCGCGTGCTCGTGAGGGTGCCCGTGATGGTGGTCTTCGAGCGCATCGTGAAGCACCAGGTGGGCAAGCGGCACGACATCGAAGCCCAGCAGCCAAAGCGCACAGGCAAGCACCGCCCAGCGTGCTCTTCCTCGGGATCCGCTCAATTGCCTACCTCTCGCTCATCATGAGGCGTCGACCTTACCGTACGCTGCAGGTTGCGCATCCAGAACTTGACCAGTCCGGGCAACCTGCCCCGCTAAGAAAGAAAGCTTTCACTTTGCGCTAGCCTCGGGAAAGAACCCTTTCTTAGGGGTAGATGTCAAGAGCTACCGGGAGATACGAGCGTACGGCGGTTCCCGGCGAGGAGGTCAGGGACTTCGTGCCGCGGCCCCTGCCTCCGGCGGACCCGCGGCTGAGCCTCGACTCCGGGGCCCTCGCGCTTCTCAGTCGTGCCGAGCGGGAGCTCAGTCGCCTCGAGCTCGCCGGCGAGATGGTTCCCTCGGTCGACTGGTTCATCTAGGGTTCGTCCGGAAGGAAGCCGTGGTCTCTTCTCAGATCGAGGTAACGCAAGCCACGTTGATCGACCTGCTGACATTCGAGGCGCAGCCCGAAGACGAAATCGCACGGGACACCTCGGGACGGCATGCAACGCCACGGGAAACGTTGTCGCCCGGCCATCACTCCGTCGAGCTATTCGGAAGCCGCGCTTGTCGGCCAAAGAGCCGACGCGGTTGCGCGACATTCCAACTTTCTGGTCAACCTGGGTCGGATCTTCGTTCGTAGTACTCGACGAAGCGTCTTCGCCGCACGTCATCCACGGGGGGAAACGCCGGCCCTGGGCCCGCGTAGAGCTGCCGCGGGTCGATTGGCTCGCCGGTGTTCGCATCCACGACGACCGGGCGAACGCGCTGATGCGTTTCACGGTCGTAGATGCGAATCGGTTCCCGGCCCTCGCCGAACATCCACTCGTCGCCAAATGGCATGGTCGCGATCACGACCTTCGCCGCGTCGTAGCCTTTTTCCGTGAGCTGGTATTCGTAGCGGGGCGGCCGTTCTTGATATAGGCGCCGCTCCAAAATGCCTTGGTCCACCAGCTTGGCGAGCCGCTGCGCGAGTATGTTTCGGCCGATGTTCAGCCAGCCTTGAAGCTCATCGAAACGCGTCACGCCGTAGAGACACTCGCGAATGATGAGGGGGTTCCACCAGTCGCCGAGGACGTCCATCGAGCGAGCAATCGAGCAATGGGCATTTTCGAAGCTCCTGCGTTCCACGAGAGCCAAAATAGTGGGTTGCATCTTGAAATGCAATCCCTAGACACGGCATTATGACGAAACATCAAACCCTACCGGCGGCGTTGGGCGAAGAGAAGTCGTGACGCGTGCTGCCGCCGCCATGCTCGGCCTGTTCGTCTTCTTTTCGCCCGTCGCTCGTGCGCAGGACGTTCCTACTGACGTCGAAGCGCAAATAGACGTCGAGCCGGAGAAAGAGCTGGCCCCGATCTTTCGCTACCCCATGATCCTTCGCGTCCACGGGGGCGTCGGGTTTGCCCAGCGTGCACGACCGCAGGATGGAATCTCGCCGGCGTACATGGGCGGCGTTCAGCTCATGCTGCCGGCCAATGCGACTCAAAGTTTTGGTATCGAGATCGACTTCATTCAGGCCGATGCGCGCGCGACACGCCGATACGTGGCCGTCGGCCTCTTCGTTGAAAACCGGCTATTCGAATCGTTCCTTCTAGGCATTGGGCTCATGGCCTATGCGCCGCTCGAGAAGCCGCGCCCGACTCCGGTCGGCATCTCGACCAAGCTCGGCTGGGTGCCGCAGTATCACCGAATCATCAACCCCTTCATCCTCCTGCGCGCCGACTGGATCTTTCACGACCGCATCGTCGGCATCCTTTCCGGCAATTTCGGGATCTCGCTGAACCTCTTGTCACGACGGGGGAAACGGGACCTCCAGCCGTAGCAGGCTCGGTTGAAGAAGATTGCTAGAAGCGACCTTCTCGCAAGTCGTTCATCCGCTTTGCACGCCCATCGGCGAGCGCGCGGCCTAGCACCGATGCAGACGCACGCATTCGGGTGCCTCGGCCAACCATGTCCGACTTCCTGCTCGGACGGTCGTTCGACACGGAGCGCCTTGTTCACATCTCAGGTGACAAGGCCGCGCGGGCCGCGTTGATCCGGGCGCTTGGCACCATGGCGAGAACGCGCTCCGTTTGATCCCCAGTTGCGAGGGTCTAGGTCATAGGTCGGCATGCAGTCGCTGGAAGGACAACTTCTCAGCCGGCCCCAACTTTCCACTCAACCTTCCACTTCCCACGCGACACCTCGGGGCAGAACGGCGAAAGAATTACGTATGGACGGTCCGCAGATGTGTGGTTAGGTGAGTGTTACGAGGTCGTGTTGGGCGGCTGCGGGAGAGGGTTGATGTGTTCCCGCCTTTTCGTTCTTTTCTCGTTTGTCTGACGGCGGTGGCTTCGCTGCTGGGATGCGGCGCGTCTGAGACGCTGGGCGGCGACGGGGGCGAGGGGGGACACGGCGGTGCTCCCGATCCGCAGCCGCTTTCGACGCCTCTGTCGATCTTCGAGTACGACCCATTCGCAACGCCGCCGAGGCTATACGTGCCGATCCAAGGGGCGCGCGTTTGTGAGTTGGACTCGGACAACTGCGTGACGAGTGACACCGACGGCAATGCCGTGATCGATCTCCCAGCCCGCCAAGAGACCGGGTTCACCATTGAAAAAGAGGGATACGGGTCCTGGTTGTACGCGAACGTGACCGACGAGAATTTCTTCCAGTATGGCGATCGTCCATACACCATCGCCCTGATGTCGAACGAACAGTTGGCGGTCATCGCGAACGACCTCCAAACTCCATATCCCTGGCAGGGCGGAGTCGCGCTCTTTCAGCGATGGTACCCCACGGTTGGCGTGAAATTCGTGCCCGTTGGCCCGACCGCCGACTTGGTCGGTCCTGCCTTCTACCTCGCCGTGGCGGCCATGACGTATCGCCTCGAACTGAACGCAACGACGTCGGGCCTCGAGACTGGGGAGATGCCTCTCGGGCAAGGTGGTTTCGTCGAAGTCGAACCGGGCGTTCACCAGTTCGAACTCACGGGCGACATGGAGGGTTGCTACGTGACCTCCTGGGGCTGGCCCGGGGACGCGCCGAACAGGTTTCGAATCCCAGTTCGCGAGGGTTACAGGACCTACGGGAGCATACGCTGTGAAGATTCGTACTAGCCGGTTGAGAGGACTTTTTCCATGGGCGCTCGGCGTACTTCTAGCGGCTATTTGGATTGTGGGCCCGGCAAACTCGGAAAGCGTCGACATCTGTGCGGAGGTGACCTGCGACGACGACAACGACTGCACCGAAGACATCTGTGATCCGGATGCCCCATGGGTGTGCGTTTTCGACAGTGTTCTCAGGGATACCCCTTGCGATGACGGAAAAGTCTGTGACGGCGCGGGGGCATGCGTCGCATGCAATGACGACGATCAATGCCCGAAGGCCCTCGACGACTGCATGAAGTCAGCCTGCGTCGCACACGAGTGCAGTGGCGCACCCGTAGTCGACGGGACACCCTGCGCCGGTGGCACGTGCCAGACCGGTCGATGTGCACTGAGCGGCGCATTTCTTCCGTGTACGGAGCACGGAATTCGCAACGCCATCGCCGCTGCCGGTGGTCCGTACACGTTCGACTGCCAAGGCGCGACGACCATCATGACGCGGGCCGAGATTGTGATCGACAACGACGTCGTTCTGGATGGGGGAGGAACGCTCACGCTCGACGGCAACGGAACGCACCGCGTGCTCTCGGTGGACACGGGCCTCGCGGAGCTCCGCGGGTTTACGATCAGCAACGGGTCGGCGACCAAGCGCCTCGATCACCACAGCTGTGGTGGGCTGATGAACGCCGGGGTGCTCAAGCTCGAACATAGCGAGGTGTCCGGCAATACCGCTGCGGCTGGCGGCGGCGGGGGTATTTGCAACTCCGGGTTGCTTCAGGTTATCGACAGCGCGGTGAGGGGCAACACGGCCAAGGCCTGCGCCGGGATCTTCAACAACGGGGCGCTGACACTGACCGACAGCACGGTGTCCGGCAATACCGCTGCGGCTGGCGGCGGGGGCATTTGTAGCTCGGGGACCCTCACGTTGATCCGCACCACGGTCTCCGCGAACACCGCCGCGTACGCCGGTGGCATCGAGAGCTCGGGCAAGCTGACGGTCTCGGACAGCGCGCTCGAGGACAACGTCTCCGAAGAAACGGGCGCGGGCATTTTCAACATCGGCGAGGCGACGCTGGCCGACAGCACCGTGAGCGGAAACGTCGGAGCAGATGAGAGCTGTGTCATGCACATCGCTCGAATCTCCAAGACCGTGAGCGTCGCTAACACGTCGGTGGTCGGCTGTTGCTCCGGCCGCACCGACCTTCTCGTTTCCGACGGTCACTCGTCCGAAAGCCCCGGCGCCACCTGCGGCTTCGACCAAGAGACGGACCGCGCCGGCATTCCCGCCGACGAGATCGAGGAAGGAGGCCCTTGATGCGGAACGGACTTGCGATCCTGGGCGTTTTCGTTCTCATCACCTCGGTCATCTTCTGCGGAAATCCCGGCGAAGAGCCAGGTGCTCGGTCTTTCCTGGTCGTCGTGGAAAACTCCCTGCATGTGCCTCTGCGCCCGAGCCTGGCTCAATACGCGGAGACCATGGCGCTTGCGCGCTACGAAGTGCACGTCGAGCCCTGGGCTCCGAAATCGGTGGATGAGGACCAGAAGCTATTGGAGCTGAAAGCCCTCCTGTTCGAGTATGTCGACAGACATGGCATCGAAGGGGCGCTCCTCATCGGGGACCTTCCTCGGGCGATGTACAAGATGCCCCACATGCGGCCCGACGATCTGGAAGCCTTGGAGACGTTCCCGACAGACATCTTTCTACAAGATCGAAAAGCGTATTGGGCCGACGACGACAACGACGGCTTCCTGGACCAGCACGGCGAGCTCCAGGTCGAGATCTACACGTCGCGTCTCATCGGTACGCCGGCGCGGCTGGTGGAGTATTTCACTCGTCTCGAACGCTACCGGACCGAGGGCCCGCTCGTCGATGTATCGAACTTCATCTTCATCGACGACGACTGGCACAGCAAGGATACTTCGGACGCCTACCTCTTGGGCGCGCTCTACAGCGAGATCGAGGTTATCCAGGACAGGGCCGACAGTACCTTCGAGAACTACATGGCGAGGCTCACAGGGGACGGCGCGGAGTTCGTGTACCAGTGGGTACACGCGGCGCCGCCCCAGGAAGGTGAAAACGAGAAGCCGGCTTGGATGGCGTTCGACGACGTCGATGATGACGGCGTTCGGAAACAGACCAAGCTCTGGGCCGACGAAATCGTGGAGCGCAACCTGAAGGTTTCCTTCGTGAACATGGCGGACTGCTACGCAGCGAGGCTTGCAGATGAGAGTCTTTCCATCGCCTCGGCGTACACGGTCGGAACGGACTACGGGCTGGCGACCATCGGCTCGTCGAAGACCGGCGCCCAGACCGACCCACGCCTGTTTCACCAGAGTTTGGCGAAAGGGTTGCGGTGGGGCGAGGCATACAAGGTCTGGTACAACGAGGTAGGCAAAGAGGACGACCTCTGGCACTTGGGCATCATGCTCATGGGCGATCCCCTCTTGAGGGTCACAGGTGACCTTTTTCCCGCAGGCCCGTCGCCCGACACGACATGGGGCGCCGAGCGCTAACCGGTGCCAGCGTCAGGCGGTGCCGACGGCTGTCGTCGCCGCCGACTTCCTGCTCGGACGGTCGTTCGACACGGAGCGCCTTGTTCACATCTCAGGTGACAAGGCCGCGCGGGCCGCGTTGATCCGGGCGCTTGGCAC
>JABDJF010000125.1 GCA_013002645.1 Myxococcales bacterium | reverse complement strand
TTTTCGCATGGGTACACGCTGTGGCTGTCCCTCGGTTTGCTCATGATGGCGGCTTGCTCATCGGGTTCCAATCCTCGCTCTGGCATGGGAGGGTTCGGCGGTGGTGCGGGCGTCGGTGGCGGTGCGGGCGGAAGCGGCGGGGTGAGTCGACCGTGTCCCTGCCCTTCGGGCGAGGTCTGCGTTCAAGACGAGTGCCTCGCGGACCAGGGCGCCTGCGACAGCGATGACGACTGCGGTGGCGACACGTATTGTTGCGCAGGCGGCTGCTTGTCGGAGCCCAGCGATTCGCCGACCTGCATCTCTTATGGCAGTGGCCCACGTGGCGATGTGAACGAGCTCTGTCTTGGCGACATCACGATCGGGCTCTTTCAAGCTGACGTTCAATGCGAATGGACCGGACCTCCGCCGGGCGATCCCTTTCCCGATCATGTTCAGGTGCTGACGACCCCCCTTGTTGCCGACCTTCCGTTCGACTCCGGTGTTGCAAAGGAGATCGTCATCGTGACGTACAACGGCCTCGATGGCGGTTCGCCGGCCGCAGAGGGCACGGATCCGGCTCTTTTCGGGGTGATTCGAGTCCTGAACGGTCAGACCTGCGAGCAGATTGTGAACCTCGACGACCCGGAAAACCGGGTCATCGCGGCGTCTCCTCCGTCGATCGGTGACATCAACGCCGACGGTTTCCCAGACATCGTGACGCATCGCGCCCTCGGCGGTGTGATCGCGTACGCCTGGAACGAGCCCGCTGAGACGTACACCGGCCTGTGGGTAGCCCGCGATACCGACGTCAGCGGCCAGCGCTGGGATGGGCTCGCGCTGCACGACTTGGACGACGACGGCATTCCCGAGGTGATCTCGGCAAGTGAAGTTTACGACGGGCCGACGGGCAGCCGGCTGAACTCGGGGCAGGTGTTGTCCGGCGCAGGCGCGATGAGCGTCCCCGCCGTCGCGGATGTCGATCGAGATGGCGAAATCGAAATCACCGCGCGTGACATTCACCGATGGAATGCAAACACCAATCAATGGGACCTCGCCTATGCGCTCAGCCACAGTGCGCAGTTCTGGGCCGTTGCGGATTTCGGCACGCCCGGCGCAACACCGGCAGAGTTTGATGCCAACAGCTTCGACGGCATCGCCGAAATCGTCTCGACGGGCAACGGCAACGCTCGCTTGATGACGCTCTCGGGCCAGGTTCTCTTGAACGTGAGCTCGGGCATCCTGGGTGGCGGGCCGCCTACAATCGGCGATTTTGACGACGATGGACGCCCGGAATTTGCGTCGGCAGGCGGAAACTTCTACCGGCTCTTCGACCTCGATTGCACTTCCGATCCAGCGTGCATGACGACGGAGATCCGCTGGTCCGCCTCGTCACAGGATCTTTCGTCCAATCGCACCGGCTCTTCGATTTTCGACTTCGAAGGAGACGGCGCTGCAGAGGCGGTCTATGGGGACGAGTGCTTCACACGCATCTACGAGGGATCGTCTGGCGAGGTCCTGTACTCCGCGTTCCGCACCTCGTGCACCTGGTTCGAAAACCCCGTGGTCGCCGACCCCGACGGGGATTCCAACACCGAGATTCTCATCGGCTCGAATGCCAACTGCAATCGAACCTGTCCTGCGATTGACCCGATTCACCGGGGCAACCGCTGCGAGGCGGCGGCCGACTGCCTGTCCGGGTTGTGCGACGAAGGCTTCTGCCGCTGTGCCGACGACTCGGAGTGCCGCGAAGGCTACGCATGCGAGACGCCGATCGCTGGGACCCAAGGAAGCGGCGACACCTGCCGCGCCGAGCATCCGCCGGGCGTTGGGCAAGTGGGTCTCCGGATCCTCCGCGACGCGCTGGATCGCTGGGTCTCTTCGCGCCCCATGTGGAACCAGCACACCTATTCGGTTACAAACGTCAACGACGACGGGACGATCCCGATGACCTCGGACTGGGTCGCAAACTTCAGTGACCCGGCGCTCAACAACTTCAGGCAGAACGTACAGGGCGAGGCTGCGCCAGGCACTCAACCCGACATCACGGGGGACGTCGACGAAAGCGTCTGCCAAACATCGGGCGAAGAACGACTTCTGACCGCAACGGTGTGCAACCGGGGAACCCGAACTGTCGGCGCCTCCATGCCAGCGACCTTCTACGTCGGGGACCCGGCGGACGAAAACCTCTTGTGCGTCTCGTATACGGAGGGCCCGGTCCCGGTCGGAGGCTGCCTCGAGGTGTCCTGCATCATCGACGTGGACATTCAGGGCCAGATCACGATGGTCGTCAACGACGACGGCCAAGGCGGCCGCACGACGACCGAGTGCAACGAGAATAACAACTCGGACGACGTGACGATCATCTGCGTCCAGTGAGGGTGTAAAGACAGGCGAGCTGTTTCGTTTGAGGTTCGTCCGGGCGGCTACTCAGGCGAGCAGTGTTTGTTCCTCCCCAGAATGATGGCTACTCTGTACAGGCTATGGTGGGGGGAACCGTGACGGAGCAGCAGTGCATCTTGTTGTTGGACGATGACAACGAGTTCCGTGCACTGCTCGGCGCTGTGCTCAGCGCGCGCGGTTTTGAAGTCCTGGACGCCGCGTCCGCAGGGGACGCAACCGCGCTCCTGCTCGATGAAAGCCCCGATCTCGTGATCGTCGATGGCTTGCTTCCCGATCAGCCCGGCGTCGAATGGATCGAAAGCATCCGGCAGCACGATCCCGACACCTTGATCGTATTTTTATCCGCTTTTTGGCGTGATCTCGAGACATTCCAGCGCCTCACTCAGGAGCTGAACGTGTCGCTGGTGGCGTACAAACCGATCGAGCCTCTGGTGTTCGCCGAAACGATCGGACAACTGCTTCAGCGTCAGCCGAAGGCGTCCGAAAGCGTGCGGCCGACGGTCAGCGGTACTCCCGCCAACCCACCGGACACCCTGCGAGCGCGCATGGCGCAACTTCGGGAGGCGTACACGTTGGAGCTCCCTGAGAAGCTCGAACAGCTGGAAGCTCTGATCGACAAAGCCCGGACACAGCCCGAGCTCACGAAAGAAGCGTCGAGCACCGCCCACCGTCTGCGGGGCACCGCAGGCGCATACGGTTTCAAGCTCGTTGGCGTCCTGGCCGGCCAGATCGAAGATCTGCTTGCGGAGTATCAGTCCTCGCCCTTGCGTGTTCGGCGCAATCTTTGGACGGAGGTCAGTCGAGCCCTCGAAGATGCTCGTTTGGCGGCGCAGCCGCAGGCATCGACCCCGCGCGCCGACCTCGCGTCCGTTGACTCGGTCTCGGCAGGCACCATTCTATTCGTGGACGACGACCCGGACGTACGAAGGACCGCCACGCTCTTTCTGCGGAAGCAGCTGCTCGAGGTGTGCGTTGCGAGCTCCGCGCCGGAGGCGTTGCACAAAGCAGCTTCTATCAAGCTCGCCGCAGCGATCGTCGACGTCCATATGGATGGGATGAACGGCTTCGACCTGTGCCGTGAGCTTCGCGATCTGCCGGGGAAGGGGAGCCTTCCGCTCGTGCTGATGTCGGCTGACCAGGGCCTCGAGACGCGCGTTGCCTCGACTCAGGTAGGAGCGTCGCTCTTCATCGAAAAGCCCCTTCGCGAGGACCTTCTTTCGTTGGCGGTCCAGCAGATTATGGACGAAGCATCGGCGCGCCGCGGCCGGGTGCTAATTCTCGAAGACGACCCCGATTTTTCGAGTCACGCGGAGCTTCTGCTCCAGGCCAACGAAATCGACACCCGGGCGATTGCGACGCCGGCCGAGCTACCCGCGACGCTCGAAGAGTTCCGGCCCGATTTGCTTCTGCTCGATTTGGACCTGCCCAACACCAGCGGAGTCGACGTCTGCAAGGCGCTTCGTCTGTCGGTCCAGTGGCAGACGCTTCCCATCCTGATGATCACCGCCACCATCGACGATGACACTCGGATCGAGGCGTTTCGCGCGGGCGCCAATGACTTCATCTCGAAGCCCGTGCTCGAAGAAGAGTTCAATGCGCGCGTGGATGTGCAGCTGATGCATGCACGTCTGCTGCAAGAACGAGCCGAGCGGGATCCCCTCTCTGGGCTCATGCTGCGACGACCATTTCTCGAGGCGTTGGAGCAACGGCTGTCTGAGGCTCATCGGAACGAGACCCCGCTCGCCGCGGCGATCATCGATATCGATCACTTCAAGCAGGTGAATGATGGATTCGGCCATGCCTACGGGGACGCCGTCATCGCAGGGCTTGGCCGCCTGCTACGTCATCGATTCCGACACGAGGATCTTCGATGTCGCTGGGGCGGTGAAGAATTCGTCGTCGTCTTGCCAGGGCAGAAGGCGGACTTGCTGGAGCGCGCGCTTGGCCGAGTGCTGACGGAGTTTTCGGAAATGCGCTTTGAGGCGAGCGACCATACGACCTTCACGGTGACCGCGTCGGCAGGTGTCGCGGCGCTTCCTGAAGACGGACTTTCGGCGCACGCCCTCATCCGCCGTGCGGACCAGCGTCTGTACCGGTCAAAGA
>JABDJF010000119.1 GCA_013002645.1 Myxococcales bacterium | reverse complement strand
GTACTGCAGCTCGCGAGCCAGATCGTGGATGGTCGGGTAGCGGTCCTGAGTCTCGATGATCATTCGGGACAAGAGCTCCCGAAAACTGTCCCCAGCCGATTCTCGAAGCGAGCCGACGTGATCGAGTCGGCTTTGCAGCAGGCTCAGCACCGGCGCGATCTGTTCGTCGATTCGCCGATTGCCCTTGCAGATCCGAAACAGCACGCTTTGCAGCTCGGCGTTCCGCTGAATCTCCGCCAGATCATAGTGGCCGATGGCACGACGAAGCTTGGAAACGAACGAGGCCGGCAGCTCCTCTTCACGACGAACCACCAAGTCGCGAAGGAAGGTGAACAGATACTCCTCGGCGGTGTGTTTGCCGAAGTCCTCGGAGCCTTCCTCGTAGCGAGACTGTCGCCGGAACAGAGAGCAGAGGTCCACGAAGATATTCAGAATTTCGTCTTCGAGCGCGATGCGTGCAGGATCGTCCGGCGCGACGCCAGCTGTGACGATCTTCCCATCCGCGACCCCGCGTGAAAGCTCCACGCGGTCGGCGTCGTAGCCCATGATGAGGCGCTGAAGCTCGATCAGGTTGTGCCTGTAGCTCGACTCGCTGGGGTCCCCCCCGGGCACCAACTTCGAAAACTCCAGGCGCGCGTCAGACGTGGTGCTGGTTTCCGCGCCGCTTGGCTCGATGAGCAACATCGGTGCGCCGACGCCGAGTTGCACGTTGTTCATCACCATGACCTCGCGCACCTTGCCGGCGAACTTGGCTCCGATGACCATTTCCATTTTCATGGCTTCGAGAACGATGAGCCCATCTCCTACGGCGACCTCCTGACCCTCCGAGACGAGCACGTTGACCACGACCGCTGGTGACGGCGCCCGAACGAGTCCGCCGAGGTCTCGCGAGATGCGGTGCGGGACACCGTCGACTTCCACGAGCACGCTAAGCCCCTGATCAACCGATTGAATACGAACGTGCCGATTGCCGACTTGGAGCCTTCGCTCCGCGCCTTCGAAGCGCTCGACCGCGACTTCGATGCGCTGTCCATCGACGTCGATCCGATAGCGGTCCGGGGCAAGGCGAAACACGGAGAGCTCGTAGGTATGGCCCCCGTGAGTGAGCTCCATCGAATGTCCGTGCGTATCCTCCACCTCCGGGCGTCCGCGCGCCGCGGCGGTGTAGAACTGCGCACGTTCCACATCGAGCTCGGCGTCGTAAGTTTCAATGGCTGCCTGCAGGACGGCGAGCTCGGCGCCTTCGCTGGGCAGGTGCGTTCCTTCAGCGACGACGCGATCGACCCAGCCAACGTCGACCTCGCTAGAGCGGACCGCGGGGTTGTCGACTAGGCCGAGGAGGAAGCCCTTGTTCGACGCGCCACCGCGAATGACGACCTCGCTTTCGAGGAGCGCCCGTCGAAGCCGAGCAAGGGACTCCTCTCGCGTTCGCCCGTAGGCAATGATCTTGGCGATCATCGAATCGAAGTCGGACGGGATTTCGTCGCCTTCCGCAATGCCAGTATCGACCCGAATGCCGGGGCCGCTGACCAGCCGAAGTTGTTCGACGAGCCCGGGCGAGGGCGCGAAATTGTCTTCTGGATCCTCGGCGTTGAGTCGGGCTTCGATGGCGTGCCCACGCTTGATCGGTGGCTCTGCGTCAAGTCGACCGCCTCGTGCAACGTGGATCTGCAGCTTCACGAGGTCGGCTCCGGTGACCAGTTCCGAGACCGGGTGCTCGACCTGCAGCCGCGCGTTGACTTCCATGAACGAGAACTGCTGCGTAGGCTGGTGATAGAGAAATTCGACCGTTCCCGCGTTTCGATAGCCGATCGATTGCGTAAGCCTGATCGCGGCTTGCTCGAGCTGGCTTTGCTGCTCTGCGGTCAACGCCGGCGACGGGGTCTCTTCGAGGATTTTCTGGTTGCGTCGTTGGACGGTACAGTCGCGCACGCCCAGCGCCCAAGTGGTTCCTTGGTTGTCCGCGATGATCTGTACCTCGACGTGCCGCGCGCCGGTCACCATGCGTTCGAGAAACACCGCGGCGTTTCCGAAAGATTTCCCCGCCTCAGACCGCGCGCTTTGAAACGCATCTTCCAGCTCGGACTCGCTTTGCACGCGGCGAATCCCACGGCCTCCGCCGCCCGCGGTCGCCTTGATCATCAGCGGGTAGCCGAGGCGCGTGGCGTGCGCGCGCGCATCTTCGAGCGTCGTCACTTCGCCTCCGCTCCATGGGGCGACCGGAACCTCCGCCTTCTCTGCGAGCTGCTTGGAGGCGATCTTGTCGCCCAGCTGGCGCATCATATCGCCAGTTGGCCCGATGAAGACGATCCCGAGTCGTTCGCAGAGGTCTGCAAACCCCGGGTGCTCGGCGATGAAGCCCCATCCCGGCCAAACGGCCTCCGCGCGCGTTTCGATCAGCGCACGCTCGAGCTTATCGTAGTCGAGGTAGCTCGACTTGCGATGGCCTTCGGGGGTTAGATCGGTTGCCGGGCCAAGGGAATAGGCTTCGTCGGCCTCGCGAACGAACATCGCCCGGCGGTCAGGGTCCGTGTAGAGCGCGATCGTGTGAAGCGAGTCACCGTGCTCTTGCGCATATTCTCGGGCCGCGATGATGAATCGCATCGCCGGTTCGCCACGGTTTACGATCGCAATTCGTTTGAAGTTGGTGTTGCCCATCGTCGATTAGTCCATCGCTACGCGGAGAGGCTTCCGCTTGTCGGGGTCCACATCTTCCGGAAGCTCCGCCGTCTGGTATCCGCGGAGTACCACATACAGGTTGCCGGCTTCATCGGTGACATGTGCATCGAATGATTTTCCGCCATCCTTTGGGCTCACCACGGCATGCAGCCTCCCTTCGATCCCATCGGCCGACCGAACCACTTCGAGCTCGTCGATATGCTGTGGCAGCCCCATCCGACCGGTCGTGCCGATCTGCCATACCCCGGCGGTCTGGAAGCAGAGCTCGATGAGCCTTGGCTCAGTCACCATTTCGAGGTCCGCCGGTCGGCGATCGTCGGGGAGCTGCTCGGCCATCCGGCCGACCACCATCCCATTGTCACGCCAGGCGGTGTCCAAGACCTGATAGGCAGGGCCATGGAAGTAGATCTGGTAAATGTCCTTGTCGGCTACGCCTGCGTCGGAAGCGTGAGGGGGTGCGTCGGACCTGTCCCTGCCGGCCGGCTCGCGCGCGAGCCTCACCGTCGCGCTGAAATGGGTCTTGACCTCGTCTCTACCCAGGATCGATCGCGTGCCAATCAACCGGCAGCGCGCCAGCAGCTCGTCGCCTTCGGTGGTGAACTGTGCCGTCAAAGTGAGCGTTCGCGGCTCGTCGCGATAGAACTTGAACGGCGCCAGGAAATCCACGCCTTCGATGGTGCGGATGTGCCAGTCCGGAAAGAGCGCCTTGCTCATCTCGCCGAAGCCCTCGATCCCCATCACGCCCGGCAAGACCGCCGTGCCGCCGATCTTGTGGTCGTAGAGGAAAGGCTGTTCCTGGGGGTCGAGCGTGGTCTGGATCTGGAGGCCGGTGTGAACGCCCATCGAAATCACGTTCGTATTCATCGGACCTTGGCCAACACCCTGGAGGCCGCGCGGATCGAGTCCGCCGGTCTCGTCCCATTCCTGCATCAGGATGCCGAGCGCCCCGCCGATCACGACCTCGCTGGATGTTCCAGCTTCGAGCTCATTGCGGACGACCGGAATGCCGTTTGCCGGGTTCAACATGTCGATGCCGGCGAGCTCCATCATCTTGGGAATCGACCCGCGGGATGCCATGCCGATGTCTGCCCAGGCGGTCCAGTCCACGACGATGCCTCGCGTGCCGGGCCGCGCGTTTCGGAAGCTCGAGACGGACTTCGCCAAAAGCTCGTTGGCGGCGCTGTAGTCTGTTTGGCCGCCGTTGCCGAATCGCCCCGCGATCGAGCTGAAAACCACCGCTGCGCCGAGCGGCATATCGCCGATTGACGACAACAGATGGTACCAGCCGGTCGCCTTCACATCGAACACCAAGTCGAACTCGGAGGGCTTCTTGTCCGGCAGGAAGTGACTGATCTCGAGCCCTGCCGCATGTACGAGGGCGTCGATTCGACCGCTCTGCTGTCGGATCGCTTCGACCGCCGAGGCGACCGCCTCTCGATCGAGCAGGTTGACGGAGTGATAGTGAGCCTCGCCGCCTGCGGCGCGAACCGATTCGATGGCCTGCAGCGCAGCGTGCTTTCGCTCGAGCTCGCTCAGCAGGCGCTGCACCGCCACCGGTGTCGCTTTCTGCCCGCTCTGCTTCAGACGCTCGAAGAGCTCACGCTGGAGGCCATCGTGGTCACTTGCGAACCGTTGGAGATCCGGGTCCGCAGGATCCGGCTCCGGCGTCAGGTCGAGCAGATGGAATGTGCCACCGGAAGCCTTCGCCAAGTCTTCGACGATCGCTGAAATGATCGAGCCGGCCGCGCCGGTGATTGCGAACACAGTGTCCTTCCCGAGTGGGAACGAGCGAGCCGCAGGCAGGTCTTCAAAGGATGCCGTGATCGCCCATCGCTCGTCCCCGGCGTAGCCGAGCTCGCATGCGCCCGGGTCCGACAGGGTTTCCGCGATGAGCCGTTCGGCCACCGTGCTTGCCTTCAGCCTTGCTTCGAAGTCTACGACCTTGACCGTCGCTTCGGGCTTCTCGCGCTTGAAGGTCTTGGTGAATCCGCCGACGGCGCCCCCGAGTGGCGCAATGGCGCCGCTCTCGTCGAAGCCGTGCTTTCCGCCCAGCCGCGTCGCCGACATCAAGAACGTGCCTGGCCCCGAGACCTGCTCGTAGAGCGTGCGCATCGTCGTGAACAAGAGCTTGGCGCGTCTTTCGATCGCGGTGGCCCAAGCGTCCGGCGAGAGATCGGCGATCGGGTCTTCTCGGTCGAGCCCAGCCAGCCAGTACACGCCGCGGATCGGACCGTCGTTCATCCAGCCCTCGAGCCGCGCGGCGAGCTCGTCCGCGGAAGGTGTGTCGTCGACGACCAGCAATTGGACGCCCAGCTTCTTCAACTGCTTGATCAGCGCCTTTCCGACCGCTCCCCGGTCGACCATCAAGACGACGCGTGCGCCTTCGTCGAGCTCGACCCCGGTTGGCTTGCAGGACGATAGCGGCGGCCTGAGCACGGCCACCGGAACACGGCGTAGGCCCTCAGACGGTTCCTGCGCCGCCACGGCGGCTGGCGGAGCAGCTTCCGGTTCGGCCTCCACGGCGGCAGACGACGCTGCCTCGGGTGATGAGTCTTTCACCCAGGCAATGACGTGGTTGAGAGTCGGGAAATCTCGAAGCTCGAGCTTGTCGTCGCGCGGAATCCCGTACGCTTCGCGGACCGCGGCGAAGGTCTCGGCTTGCTTGACCGTGTCGATCCCGAGGTCGGCTTCGAGGTCCAGGTCGAGCTCGAGCATCTCCGGCGGATAGCCGGTCACCGACCCAACGACTTCGAGCACCTTTTCGGTCACAGGGTCACTCGCTGCCGTTGCCGCTGCCGCTGCCACTGGCGCTGCCACTGGCTCTGGCGCCGCCACCAAGTCCGGCCGGCGGTCCCGCACGAACTGCACCACGTGCCCGAGCGTCGGAAACTCCCGAAGCTCGAGACTGTCCTCCCGCTCGATGTCGTAGGCCTCCCGGACCGCGGCAAAGGTCTCCGCCTG
>JABDJF010000110.1 GCA_013002645.1 Myxococcales bacterium | reverse complement strand
TTGCTGAGCACCCTGACCGACAGCCAGCGGGCGGAGATCGAGGCCGCCCGCCGCGAGCTGGAGGCGGCCCAGCAACAGGTCGCGCGTTCCAAGCTCGTCGAAACCGGCAGCGTTCACATGCTCGTCAACGGCGACAAGGATTTCGAAGTGTCCGCAGGCGTGAAGCTCTTGATCGCCCTTGCGAACACCGGCCTCTACCTCCCGGCCGGCTGCGGCGGCAAAGGCACTTGCGGGCAGTGCAGGGTGAAGGTGCTCCACGGGGGAGGCCCTCTGCTGCCCACCGAAGAGTCGATGGTCTCACGCAATGAGGCGTCCCAGCACGTTCGGCTCGGCTGCCAGGTCTCGGTTCGCGAAGACATCCAGGTGGAGATTCCCGAGGAGGTCTTTGGCGTTCGGAAATGGGAGTGCGAAGTGCGTTCGACCCACGGGCTCAGCACCTTCATCAAAGAGATCTGCCTCGAGCTTCCGGCGGGCGAAGACGTACCGTTTCGGGCGGGCGGCTACATCCAGGTCGAGTGTCCGCCCTACCAGGCTCAATTCTCCAGCTTCGACATCGAGGAGGAGTACCGGGACACCTGGGATGAATACAAGCTCTGGCGGTTCGAGGCCGGCAGCAAGACCGACACGACCCGGGCCTACTCGATGGCCAACTACCCGGAGGAGACCGGGATTATCCTACTCAACATCGGCATCGCTCTGCCGCCGCCGGGCTCGGGGCCGAACGTGCCGCCGGGCATCGTTTCGTCCTATCTGTTCGGACTGAAGCCTGGAGACAAAGTCACGATCGCCGGGCCCTACGGGGAGTTCTTCGCGCGGGAGACCGGAAACGAGATGGTGTTCATCGGTGGAGGCACCGGCATGGCGCCACTTCGGTCGCACATCTTCGATCAGCTCAAACGTCTCGACACCAAGCGCAAGATTTCGTTCTGGTTCGGCGTTCGAAGCAAGCGCGACCTCTTCTATCACGAGGAGTTCCAGCGCCTGGCTGACGAGTACCCGAACTTCACCTACGTCGCGGCCCTTTCAGAGCCGAGAGACGACGACCAATGGGAAGGTCCGACGGGCTTCATTCACCAAGTGGCGTACGACATGCACCTGCGGGACCACAAAGCGCCCGAGGACTGCGAATACTACATGTGCGGCCCGCCCTTGATGATTTCTGCGGTTCAAGGGATGCTCCGGGATCTCGGCGTTCCCGAGGAGAGTGTCATGTTCGACGACTTTGGGAGTTGAGGTGATGGTCTATTTGCTCAGCTTCTTCGTGTTTGCACTTGCGGTGAGCGGCTTGAGCGTCGGGCTGCTGGCCGGCCGGGCTGGCATTCGCGGCACATGCGGCGGGCTCAACAACCCGGACGGAACGGGGTGCGGAACCTGCGGCCGCGCCGCAAGCGGTGAATGCCCGAGGAAGAAGGCCGCATGAACCCGGTCAAGGGAATGCGGGTCCGAGACATCATGGTCACCAAGCCGGTGGTGTTCACGAGCGACACCGATCTGCTCGACGCGGTCTCCACCTTGGTCGATAGGCATATTACGGGGGCGCCCGTGGTCGACGCGCGTGGAAACCTCGTCGGCCTTCTCACCGAACGCGACTTTTTGCAGGCAACTCTGGTGGCGGGCTATCACGGGGAGCGCGGCGGATGCGTCGGAGACTACATGAGCCGCGACGTCGAAGCCGTCAACGCCGACGACAGCTTGCTCGACGTGGCGACGCGCTTCATCGAGACCAAGCGCAGGCGGTATCCGGTCATCGAAGACAATCGGGTCGTTGGCGTGGTCGTGAGGCGAGACGTGCTTCGCGCCGTGATGCGCGCATTTGAGCTGTATAGTGCGGGGTGAACAAATACTTATGGAAGGCAGCATGAGGCTCTGCCACAGTGCCGCAAAACCATGGATCCAGTTACCTCAGAGGCGATCGATCTGATCGAAGTCGCCTACGACCTCCAGAAGTCGGACGCCGATTGGCTTTCCGGCCTGATGGACACTGCGGCGCCGATGATCGACCGCGGCCTGGGCATGTTCGGCTTTGCCTTCGTTCGGCCGGAGGGCGGCGGCGGTCGAGACGCGGTCATTCAAGACATGCAGCTCCGCTCGCTTCCACCGGGCTTCCCGGAGCGACTGGTCGCTGCCACCCAAGCGCTGTCACCCGAGTTCGTACGAGCGGTCACGCCGCCGGGCAACGCCAGCACCTGGAGCGAGATCGCACGAGACCACCCCGAGGAGCTCCATGCTCTTCTCGAAAAGCTCGGTTACGTGGACGTGTTCGGCATCACGGCGATCGATCCGGATGGCGTCGGAGTGGACATCAGCGCTCCGCTCCCAGAGGCGATGCAGCTCAGCGCCAAATCGCGCGAGCGCTGGCAGATGCTCGGCGCCCACATCGCCTCCGCTTATCGTCTTCGTCGCGCATTGATTGGCAGTGAAGACGATTTGGATGACGATGCCCACCAGCTTCCCTACGGCGCCGAGGCTGTGCTCGACGCGAACGACCTCCGGGTCGTCGAAGCCATCGGGCCCGCCAAGGACCGCAACGCCGCCCAGATCTTACGCAGGGCCGCGCGGCGGGTCGACAACGCGCGCGGACACTTGCGTCGGAGTGATCCCCTCAAGGCACTGGAGACCTGGAAGGCGCTCGTCCGCGGACGTTGGAGCGTGGTGGACTGGTTCGACAGCGATGATCGGCGGTTCGTGCTTGCGAGGCCCAATCCCCCGAAGGTCTTTGACCCTCGCGGCCTGACCGCGCAGGAATGCCAGGTCGTCACGTACGTTCTTCTCGGCGACACCAACAAGCTCATCGCCTATCGTCTCGGACTGTCGCAGGGTCGCGTCTCGGTCCTGCTGAAGTCCGCGATGCACAAGCTCGGTGCGAAGAGCAAAGCGCAGCTGGTCCAGAAGCTCGGGCCTCTCGGCGTCCCGACGTTTACCAATGGCGAGTGGGCGGCCTAGCCAGCGGAGCCTGCTCTCTAGTCCTCGAGCGCTCGCCGCCCACGGCGCTCGGCGCCGTCCATCCCGCGGGCGAGTAGACCAGGAAAGAGGCCAATGAAGCGGATCAACTTGCCGCGCGCATTGGGCACCAGAATTTCGCCGCGTGGCTCTCGAATGGCGTCGACGATCGCGCCAGCGACTTCCTCCGGCGGCATTGGTTTCTCGGTGAACACCACGACCCCGGCGCGGCGCCTACGCATGCTCTCCAACATCGGCGTTTCGACGGCGTTCGGGCAGACCAGCGTCCAATCGATTGGCGCGTGTCGGTGATCGAGCGCGCAACTGTGGGTATAGGCGCGGACCGCGTGCTTGGTCGCACAATAGGCCGCGAGCTCGGGGGCCGGCGCGAACGCTGCCATGCTGGCCACGTTGATCACGTGCCCACGTTGGCGCGCGATAAATCGCGGCAGGAGGGTGCGCACGCCGTTCATCACACCAATGAGGTTCACGTCGACGGTCAGGCGGTCATCCTCGGCGGACACCTGGTCGCACGCGCCGGGGAGGCAGACCCCGGCGTTGTTGATCAGAACGTCGATCGGGCCTCCTTGCCTTTCGGCGTCGTCGACCACTCTGGTCCAAGCGGCGAGGTCGCGTACGTCGAGGACGGCCGTTTCGATGCCAGGCAGGCCTTCACGAAGACGGGAAAGCGCCGCGCTGTCGATGTCGACCGCAACCACACGGTGGCCCGCGTCGACGCAAAGCCGGGCGATGGCCGCGCCGATGCCTTTGCCTGCGCCGGTGACGAGGGTTCGCTTCGGTCCTTCGCTCGCTGCTGTTGCGTTCATGCCCATGGACCCCACTTGTACATCTTGAGCAGGAGCCTGTCGGCCATGAGATCGGGCAGGGCGCCGAACATGCGGGCCGCGGTGCGCGCAGACTTCGGGACGAAGTATCGCGTTTTGGGGGACTGAGCGGTGGCTGCTCGGACCACCGCCTTGCCCACCTCTTCGGGAGAAACGGCGCTCTTGAGCTGCTCGGTCGCAAAGGCATCCAAGTCCTCGGTCAGCTGCCGGTAGGGGTTGGCCGGATCATTGCGCAGGTGTTGCCCAGCGGCGCGCGACTTGTCGAACGTCGGGGTATCGACGAAACCCGGCACGATCACGCTCAGCTTGATGTTCCAGGGCGAGAGCTCGAGTCGCATGCAGGCCGTGAGGGCCTCCATGCCACCTTTGGTAGCCGCGTACGCCGACGCGAGTGGTGCGCCTACATATCGCGCAAGCGAGCTGATGTTGATGATCCGGCCGCCGCCCTGTTCGCGCATCGTCGGTGTGAGCTCAGCGATGAGTTGCATGCCCGAAAGCAGGTTTACGTCGAACACATGTCGCATCGCCTCACGATCCATCTGCTCGAGCGCATAGGGCGGACCGTATCCAGCGTTGTTGACCAGGACGTCGACCCGGCCAAACGAATCGAGCGCCGTTCGCACCAACGCGGAGGTCTGCTCTGTGTCACTCAGGTCGGTGGGCACGCTCAGGGCGGTGCCACCTCCTTCGTGGATGTCCGCGACGAGCTTGTCGAGCAGCTCTTTGCGGCGCGCGGCGACGACGACCACGTAGCCCGCCTTGGCAAGGCAATGCGCGGTCGCCTCTCCAATGCCCGACGATGCGCCCGTGACGATCGCCACCGGCACTGGGTTCCCATTTTCGCTCATGCGTTCTCCAAGTTTTGCCGCCTATGGAGGGGCGTGCTACTCGACGCAACGCGACGCGATGCCTGCAGCGCCTCCCCACCGAACCCGCACGATGCGCGTCCTGAACCGCATGGGACCCCTCTTGGCCCCCCGATGGCCTTCGCTCGACTCCGACCGGATTGTTCGCGCCGCGGCGCGTGCGGCAGGATCGGATGAATTCGGCGATCCACATTTCCTCGAGGCACTTCCCATCTTCTTCGACGCGATCGACCGCGAAGCGGACTTGAGTTGGCTCGGCCGAGTGATGTGTCGTCAGTCGCTGCGGGGCTTCCTCCAGAATCGATTTGGGGTCTACCGACATCGCGCCGCGCATCCCGAGCTCGTCGCGGCTCCGATCGAGCGTCCGATATTCATCGCGGGATTTCCCCGTACGGGGACGACGATTCTCCACAACCTCCTGGCGCAGGATCCGGCCAATCGCGCGCCTCTGGCTTGGGAGGTGCAGTTCCCTGACCCGCCCCCCCAAAGCGCCACGTTCGACACCGACC
>JABDJF010000107.1 GCA_013002645.1 Myxococcales bacterium | reverse complement strand
TTGGAGTCCTACTCTCACGCGAGTGAGCAACGCGCCTGGCGCGGCATTCGCTGCGCTCTGCCTTGCCGGCGCTTCGCGCCGGGCTTCGCCCTTCGGGCTCGCGCTGCCGCCTGCTGTCTTCTGGTGGGTTGCCCTGGTGCCGCACTTCTATGCACTTGGATAGGAATGGAGGGGCGCGGAAAAAAGCGCGAAGGGGAGGTTTGGGGTTATGAGGTTTTGCCTAGGAGCAGTCTGGAGAAGGGGGCGCCGGTGTGTTTCATGATGCCGACGATGTAGACGAGGGCGATGAGACCGTCGAAGGCGACGATGCCGTATTGCCAGGACTCGGCGAGGCCTTTGGGGACCATGTAGAGGATGCTGGCGACCGCCGTGAGCCGCACGAAACCTTGCCAGAAGATGATCGGAGCACGGGCCGACATGTCCTGCGCGGCCCAGACCAGCGCTGCACCGGCGAAGATCAGGAATGCGCCGACGGTCATCAGCGCGCCGAAGTGGGCGTCCTGCGCTTCGAGAATTGCCGCGGCCCAGGTCGCAAGGCCGATTGGTATATCCAGAAACCCGGTGATCAAGACGAATTTTTTCAGCACCCTTCGCTCGCTTTCGCGCCCGGACCCGGCCGGCGGGTCGACTTTACGCCACGTGCTTGTCGCTGTCACCGGGTTCCTGGAAGGCCCAGCGAGCTCTCCGTTGCGCGGTTTCCTGCGAGAGCGTACCGTCGGCGGCTGTCGGGCATCGACCTGAGGACCCCCGTGCGCACGATCCATCTCACACTCGCTCGTCTGACAACGGCCGCCGGATTGCTGCTGCTCGGCGCCGCGGGTTGCAGCAGCTCCTCGCCGACGGTGCCCGTAGACGCGGGGCCGGTCGCGCTACGACGGCTCACGGCGGAGCAGTTCACACGAAGCATCCACGACGTGCTAGGCGAGCACATCACGGTGCCGAGCCGCATCGACCCCGACGATCGGCGCTCGGGGCTTCTTGCGGTCGGAGCTTCGTTTGCGAGCGTGACGCCGTCGGGCTTCGAGAAGTACGAAGCGGCTGCGGCTGCCGTGGCAGAGCAAGCGCTCGACGCGTCCCATCGCGACGACCTCGTTCCGTGCCAACCGGCTGCCGTCACGGCCAGCGACGAGGTTTGCGCCAGAACGTTCATCGAGCGCGTCGGGCGCCGGTTGTTTCGGCGCTCGTTGAGTCAAGCGGAGACGGACGCCCGAGTCGAGATCGCCAACGAGGCGGCGAGCACGCTCCGCGACTTTTACGCGGGCCTCGAGCTGGGGCTCATGAGCCTCCTGGTCTCGCCCGAGTTTCTCTTTCGTGTCGAGCTGGCAGAGCCAGACCCTGTCCGTCCGTCGACCATGCGGCTCACGAGCGTCTCGATGGCTTCGCGCCTCAGCTACCTCTTGTGGGACAGCACCCCGGACGACGAGCTCTTGGCGGCCGGTGAGGACGGCGACCTGGTGACCGAGAACGGTCTGGCTGCGCAGGTCGAGCGAATGCTGGTCTCCCCAAAGCTCGAAACCGGCATTCGGGCCATCTTCTCGGACCTCTACGACTTCCAGCAATTCGACGACGGCCTCGTGCGAAAAGACGGCGCGCTTTTTCCCGTCTACACGCAAACACTGGTCGAGGAAGCCAAGGAGCAGACCCTCCGCACGATCGTTTCGCACCTGACCGCGGACGGGGACTACCGGAATCTCTTCACGACTCGCGAGACCTTCATGACTCGAGGGCTCGGCGTGGCGTATCGCGTGCCCGTCGCAACCGCGAATGGATGGGAGCCTTACACCTTTCCCGAGCCGTCTCGCAGAGCTGGGCTTCTCTCGCACATCAGCTTCAACGCGCTCCACTCCCATCCCGGAAGGAGCTCGGCCACGCTTCGCGGCAAGTTCGTCCGCGAGGTGCTGCTCTGTCAGGACATCCCGACCCCGCCGGCCGACATCGACTTCTCCATCGTCGAAGACACCCAGGGGGAGCTGCGAACCGCGCGGGAGCGTTTGGAGAAACACGTGGCAAGCACCGCCTGTTCGGGATGTCATACGCTGACCGATCCAATCGGCCTGGCGCTCGAGAGCTTCGATGCGATCGGCATGTTCCGCGAGGAGGAAAACGGCGCCCCGATCGACACGTCTGGCGAGCTGGACGGAATCGCATACGACGACGCAATCGGCATGGGCCAGGCGCTTCGCGACAACTCGGCGCTCGGGCCCTGCCTGGTCCGGACCCTGTTCCGCTACGCGGTCGGCCGGGGCTCCGAAGCCGGTGAAGAAACGCTCCTCGAATCCCTGGCCGCACGCTTTGCTGGTTCGGGCTACCGTGTGACCGAGCTCCTGCGAGAGATCGTGCTGAGCGATGGGTTCCGCGCGACCTCCGGTCCCCGCGACGCCGAACCGAGCGGAGAAGCGCCATGAAGCCGTTTGATCGGAGAACCCTGCTTCGCGGAGCTCTTGCAGGAGGCGCGGTCTCGATGGGGCTTCCCCTGCTCGACTGCTTCCTGAACGCGAACGGGACCGCGCTCGCCCAGGGCGCGCCGCTGCCGCTCCGGTTCGGCGCCTGGATGTGGGGCTGCGGGGTGAACCCTTCCCGCTGGACTCCGAGCGGCGAGGGCACCGGCTTCGAGCTGCCGATCGAGCTTCAAGCCCTCGACCGCGAGCTCGCAACGGGTGGCAAGCTTCGCGAACAGGTCAGCATCCTGAGCGGCTTCGACGTTCGTCTCGACGGTCGTCCGAACTTTCCTCATACGGCCGGCTTGATGGGGACACTGACCGGCAGCCTGCCGCTGCAGGACTACACCGTGCCTGCGCCGACGCTCGATACGATCATCGCGGGCGAAATCGGCGGCTCGACACGATTTCGCTCGCTCGAGATGTCGTGCACCGGCAATCCCAATCAGAGCTACAGCTACGAGAGTCAAAGCGTGTTCAACGCGCCGGAAATCTCGCCCATGGCTTTGTACACCCGCGTATTTGGGCCGGAGTTCGCCGACCCGAACGCCGGCCCCTTCACGCCGGACCCGCGCGTCATGCTGCGGCAAAGCGTCCTCTCTGCGGTGAAGGCCGATCGCGATCGACTGCTTCAGCGGGTTGGCGCGCACGACACGCAGCGGCTCGACCAGTACTTCACCTCGGTCCGACAGCTCGAGCAGCAGCTCGAGATCTTGCTCGCAGGGCCGGCGGACCTGGAAAGCTGCGCACGGGCGCCCGCTCCGGGTCCGGAAAGCTTGGGAGCCGAAGTCGGCCAGTCGATGGCGACCAACCGGCTCATGGCCGGCCTTCTTTCGTTTGCGCTCGCCTGCGACCAGACACGCGTCTTCAGCATGATGTTCTCGGACCGCATCTCCGGTCTTCGTCAACCGGGGTCGAGCGCACAGCATCATCAGCTCACCCACGACGAAGCGCTGGACCCCGATGTCGGCTACCAGCCGGAGGCGACCGAGTTCGTCTATGTCTCCATGGAAGCCTGGGCCGATTTCGTGGAGCGGCTTGCGGCGATCCCTGAAGGCGATGGGACGCTGCTCGACAACTGCCTCGTGTTTGGCCACTCCGACGTTTCACTCGCGAAGGCCCACGGCATCACCGGAATTCCGATGATGATTGCGGGGACGGCGCGTGGCACGCTGAAGCCTGGCGTACACGTGTCGGGCGCGACGTCGCCGACGACGCGCGTCGGGCTGACGATTCAGCAGGTCATGGGGGTGAACACCGAGAGCTGGGGCACTCGCTCGATGCAAGCCACACAGCCGGTCAGCGAAATCCTCGCGTGAGCGTCGGCGCCTGGGCGGCGATCTGTGATCCAAGACACAGTGCCGTGCCCTTGTCATTGACGCTGTAAAAATACACCTCGACACTGTGAAGAGGCAAGGTGGCCTCGGGGGAGCGCCGCCAGCCGCAGTTTGGGGGATTCGATGACGCGCTTCGTTTTTGTTCTTGGGGCATTTCTGATGACGACAATGGGCGCCGGCGCACAGGAACTGCCAGGGGAGTCACAGGACCTGCCCGGGACGTTCTCGGTGGAGCAGAACGGCGTGTCGCTCGCAGGCGAGGCCGAGGAAGTGGTCGATGACGGCCCGGAGCCCAGGAAGGTCTACGAGAAGAAAGTTGGCGGCATCGTCTGGCTCGAAGCCACGGCAGGCCCTTCCAAGTTCGATGTGACACGATTTCGAACGCTCAGGATCATCCCTGACCAGGTTAGCTCGTTCATACCAAGCGTGGTGGTTACCGGTCCCGAGTTTGGCGCTGCCCTTCGCTTTCGAACCGGCTCGACGACGATCGGCGCCCGGTTTAAGCACGCCGACTACGAGCCGTTTAATCTCACCTCGATCGGCCTCGACCTCGGATTTCTGATTCGCGCGGTCCCGTACGTACACCCGTCAATTCGGCTCGGCTTCAACTACTACATGACGACCGGCGGCTTGATCATTCCGGAGCTTCAAGGCGACCTGAGCAACGTCCGGAGCCAGGGCGGAGGCGCATCCATTGGTGCGGGCCTTCGCATCCCGATCGTGAGATGGTTATCGATCGCTGCGGATTTCGACTACTCGATTATCGGGCTCTCCTTTCGAGGTAGCTACGACGTTCCCACGATCGGCACGGTCGGATTCACGGCCGGCACCGCCGGCACCGCGATCGCGGGAACGTTCGCCCTGACCGTGCACCTGGGCGGCTAGCCCCGACGCCGGCAACCCGCGTGGCGCCGGCCAAACGTTCCGGTTATGCTGAGGGCGAGGCCGAAAGCAGTCGATGAAGATCATGGTCACCGGTGGCGCCGGCTTCATTGGTGCCAACTTCCTGAACGGCTTGGTACCCGAGCTCCGAGAGCACCAGTTCATCAACGTCGACAAGCTCACCTACGCTGCCAATCTCGGCAGTTTGAAGGCGATCGACTCGCTGCCCAACTACGCGCTTCGCAGGGTCGACATCACCGACATGGACGGCGTCGATGCCGTGTTCGACGAGTTCGACCCTGACCTCGTCGTGCACTTCGCCGCCGAGAGCCACGTCGACCGAAGCATCCTCGGCCCCCGCGAATTCGTCCGCACCAACATCGAGGGCACATTCAACCTTCTCGAGGCTTGCCGGAAGCGCTGGTCGGGCGACGACAACCGGCTTTTTCATCACGTGAGCACCGACGAGGTCTACGGTTCGCTCGGCGACACCGGGCTCTTCGAAGAAACCACGGCGTACGACCCGTCGAGCCCCTACTCCGCCTCGAAAGCGGCAAGCGACCACATCGTCCGGGCCTACCACCGCACCTTTGGCCTTCCGATCAAGATCACGAACTGCTCGAACAATTACGGCCCGATGCAGTTTCCCGAAAAGCTGATCCCTCTGATGATTCTGAACGCCGTCTCGCGAAAGCCTCTGCCGATCTACGGCCAGGGGCTCAACGTGCGCGATTGGCTGTATGTCACCGACCACTGCGAAGCGATTTGGTCGGTGATCCAAGAGGGTCGCGTCGGCCGCACGTACAACATCGGCGGAAACAACGAAATGCAGAACATCGAGGTGGTCGACACGCTATGCCAAATCGTAGCCGAAGAGACCAACACGGACGTCGCCGAGCTTCACGCGCTCAAAGAGTTCGTCACCGATCGCCCCGGCCACGACCTGCGCTACGCCATCGACGCCTCGAGAATCCGCGAAGAGTGCGGCTGGGAACCGACGGAAACCTTTGACACCGGCATCCGCAAGACCGTCCAGTGGTACCTGTCGAACCAGGCCTGGGTGCGGGACGTACTGTCGGGTGAGTACCGCAAGTGGATGGACCTGAACTACGGCGATCGGGCAGGGTAAAGAGGAACCATGATCAGCAAGGGCATCATCTTGGCGGGAGGGACCGGCAGCAGGCTGCACCCGCTCACCAAAGGCTTGAGCAAGCAGCTCATGCCGGTCTACGACAAGCCCATGGTCTACTACCCGCTGTCGACGCTGATGCTTGCCGGGATTCGCGAGGTTTTGATCATCACCACGCCGCACGAGCAGGTGCTGTTTCAGGGTCTACTCGGCGATGGTGAAAGCTGGGGCATGCGCTTCGAATACGCCGTGCAGCCGAGCCCCGATGGCCTGGCGCAAGCGTTTTTGATCGGAGAAGATTTCATCGATGGCGATTCCTGCGCGCTCGTCCTCGGCGACAACATCTTTTACGGACACGGGCTTCAAGGGCTGCTAGAGGAGAGCGCTCAGCAAGGTGACGGCGCGACCGTCTTCGGCTACTACGTGAGCAACCCGAGCGCATACGGCGTAGCCGAGTTCAACGACGACGGCGTCGTGATTGGGCTCGAAGAAAAGCCGCAACGACCGAAGTCCCACTACGCGGTGGCCGGACTCTACTTCTACGACCAAGACGTCGTCGCGCATGCCAAGGCGCTCGCGCCCTCTGCGCGGGGCGAGCTCGAAATCACCGACCTCAACCGTCGGTACCTCGACGCCGGCAAGCTTCATCTGCAGAAGTTCGGGCGGGGGGTCGCTTGGCTCGACACCGGGACACCGGTCGCGTTGCTTCAAGCCGCCAACTTCGTTCAGACGATTCAGGAGCGCCAAGGTTTGCGCGCCTCGTGCCCAGAAGAGATTTCGTTTCGAATGGGCTGGATCGACGCCGAACAGCTGGCACGGCTCGCCAAGCCCCTCGAGAAGACCGAGTACGGGCAGTACTTGGGCGCACTGGCGGCCGGCCTGGACATCTGATGAAGGTCGAGTCGACCAGCATCCCCGGTCCGCTGATCATCGAGCCTGCGGTGCACGGCGATGACCGCGGCTTCTTCATGGAAACCTATTCTCGCAACCGCTACGCGGAGGCGGGGCTCCCTGGCGAATTCGTTCAAGACAACCTGTCGGTGTCCGCAAAGGGCATTTTGCGGGGTCTTCACCTTCAGCACCCGAACGACCAGGGCAAGCTCTGCGAGGTCCTCGACGGCGAGGTGTTCGACGTGGTGGTGGACGTACGCGTCGGCTCTCCTTCCTTTGGCCGCTGGGTGGGGGTGACCCTTTCGTCCAAGAACAAACGGCAGTTCTACGTTCCGCCGGGCTTCGCCCACGGCTTCTGCGTGCTGAGCGAGCGAGCGATGTTCTCGTATAAGTGTACCGACTTCTACTCGGCGGCGAGCGAGCTCGGTGTCGCCTGGGACGACCCGGAAATCGGCATCGACTGGCCCATTTCATCGCCGACGCTTTCGGGCAAGGACCAAGCAAACCCCCGGCTGCAGGACATTCCGCCGGAGAAGCTTCCGCGCTATGGGTGACATTCTCGTCATCGGAGCCGATGGCATGTTGGGCCGCTCTTGGACGGAGCTCCTCGAAAGCCGGGGCATCGACCACCGGGCAACGATGCTAGAGGAGCTCGAC
>JABDJF010000103.1 GCA_013002645.1 Myxococcales bacterium | reverse complement strand
CACGGCCGCACCGGCCTGGCCGGTGCCATGGCCTCGCAACCGATCCTGGCATTCGTCGACCGTTACCTCGGCTTGTGCACGCCGCTCTTGGACGCGGTGCTTTCTGCCACTCACGAGCGAGAACTTTGAGACCGCCAAGGACGAGACGAGCCAGCAGGCTAGCCCTGTGTCAGAGCAGGAGGACCTAGTTGCTCGCTGGCCCAAAAGTCATGTTCGGATACACCATCGAGACCGGTGACATTGCTGCCGTCGGCGAGATGGTCGGAGAGTGGGCATCGGTGTCTGCACTGCAGCCGCGCGAGTCCTTGGGCAGACGCGAGCTCAGCCACGACGGTGACACCGTCGAGATCCTCGGCGAGATGTCTCGCGCGGGTACGACTCCACTCGTCGTGTTGACCGGCTGGATTGCAGGAGAGGTTGCCTCAGTGCATCCCAAGCTCAAGGAGCTGTACGATGCGTTCGCATCGAAAGGTCTGGCAGTATCCGGCGAGTACGAAGGCTTCGACGCTAACGAGGAATCGATTACCGGCGAGCTGAAGCTCCCCTGATCCAGAGAATGAAGCGCTCGACCGCTTGGTTGGCCGTCGCGGCCCTTGTCCTCGCCTGCAACTCGGGCGGCAAGTCGAAGCCGAGGAGCGAACCACCACCACAGGCGGATGAGCCGCCAGTTCGGTCCAAGGTCGCGGCCGTCGATGAAGCCGATCGCCTTGGGCCGACGGTCGGCGAGGTCACACCGACCTCCTCGACCTCGGTCCACATGCGGACCGGCATGTTCTTACTTTGAGCTCTGAGACGGACATGGTGGCTTCTCGTTTCTACAGGCTTCCGGAAGCGCCCGGAACCACAACATTATGAGACGCGCCGCTCACCCGTTTGGTCTAGAGAACCCTTGCGCCCGCGCCCAGTCGTGGCCGGCCAATTCGCGGCGCGTCGCCCACGCGGACCGGGGGTCGATCCCCAACCCCGCAAAACGCGGTCGAAAGTCTTTCTCGAAGGCCTCTTCGAACACCCGGGCGTATTCTTCGGGAGCGGCGAGTCCCCAGGCTCGATCTTCCTCTTGAAATTGAGAGGCCACCGGGTGCGCGCCTGCCCCGTAGCTCCGTTCGAGCTCCGAGAACGCCGAGGGTAGCCAGGCTGTGATCGCTTTGCGGACCTGGTGTCCAGTCGGGATCTCGAGCAACAAGCCGAGCAGGTCCCAACCAAACTGCCGGTGACGGACTTCGTCGCGAAGGATGCGTTCCAGGGCATCGTGAGCGATGGCTACCGTGCACCCTTGTCGAAGGTGGGCAAACAATCGCACGGCCACCGTCTCACCAAGACAGAGGCGGGTGCCCCATACCACGAGGTCGAGCTCGAGTGGGACACGCGGGTTGCGAGGAACGCCCAGTGCACTCCGGTCGAGCGCCGGCGCTTCCCGGCCTCCTGCGGCTACATACACGTTGTGGCTCATCTCCGCATGCGCGAGCTCATCTTCGACCACGCGAAGGCCGTCGCGAATCAGGTCGGGCGAGAGGCCCAGCTGAATGATCCAAAGAACCAGGTTGTGCGCGAAAGCGGCCGACCTGTACTCGGCCTTCACGCGCAATTGCCATTCCCGCTTCACCCGGTCCGATGCCTGCGACATCCTCAGTGTACGAGAGCGTGAAGATCGAGCTCCACTTCTCGTGCCAAGGACGGCCCCAGGCGGCCCAAATGGTTCAGACCATGACCGTCTCGAGGGAATTGGTGGCGTCGCTCTGCATGACCTCGGCGAGATCGGCGAGCGCAGAGGCACGAATTTCGGCTTGATTGGCTCGCCTGTCCGACCTGTATCGAGGAACTCGCCGTGGCCCTCTCAACCACGGGAATTCGACCAGGCTTTTCGCGCTGCGGCGGCTTCGGTATGGTCGCCAAGAGCATGCCTCGACTACAGGAACGACCCACTGTGACTAGCCACATGACCCCGGCGCTTCGACGAGGCCCACGCTGCGACGCCACCCTACCCATTCGCAGTGCTCGCTTGACCCTGGCCTTGGTAGTGCTCGTCGCCGGATGCTCCGAGGAACCGCTCGTACCGCGTGGCAACGCTTCCTGGTCCTGGCGCCTGGGCGGCACCTCTCCCGACTTCCACGCGCCGATGGTGGCTCCAATGCTGAAGGAGCGCCTCCGCAGGGCGGGCATCAAGGATCCGAAGGTCCACGCAGCGCCGCCACCGTTACGGGAAGCAAAGACACCTGGAAGTCTCGTACCATCCCAAGTGCACGTAGACGTACAGGGGGTTTCGGACGAAGCCAAGGACCTCGTCGTGCAGCTGATTACACAGGTCGGACGCCTTGGTGTTCACTGTGTCGACGAACCGAACCCGAGGCTCGACGACGCATTTCACGGCGACCCGGCGCTCACCAATGCCCACGTCGAACGCACCAAGGCCCTCAAAGGGCACAGCAGGCCAACTGTCGAGATCACCTTGACCCTTGCGGGCACCAACGTTCTCTGGAAGCTGACCCGCGAGAACGTCGGAAAACGCCTCGGGATCACGGTCGACGACATGGTCATCGTCGCGTCCGTCATCCAAACCCCAATCGAGTCGGGAACCTTGGAGCTGACATTCGGCCGGCAAGGCGATCTAGAGGATCCGGATCGCACGGCGAGGCTGTGGGCACTTCTTCTCGGTCTCGAGCCACTCCCCGCCCAACCCACGTGGCTCGAGGAACGCTGAGCGCGACTCGCGGTGACGTCACGCCGCGCATTAGCTCCTTCGGAAACTCGAGGACCTCAAGCCACTAAAGTGGCTGTGAAGTCACCGTCTTCGTTTGTGGAGTTGCGCGAGCGTCAGAAGCAGGTCGTCGAGGATGGCGGGTGCAATCTCTGCCCTCAGCACTTTTGCAACGTCTGCTGTGACGACCCGCTCGAGCGCCTCGAGACAGGCGGTGCACTGCAGCACCGCCGCACTATCCCAGGGCTGTCCGATATGCCGAAAGCACCTTGGCGCCTCGGTTGGAGTTGTCATTGCCCATGTTCTCTCAAATCACCCAGCTCGCCCTGAAGTCTCTCGAGCGCGTACCGCATTCGACTCTTCACCGTGTTCACCGGGGCACACACGATGTCGGCGATTTCGCGAAACGTGAGACCCTGAACTTGACGGAGGAGAAATACCTCACGCTGGTCTACTGGAAGCTCCTCGACCGCCCACGCAATCCGCTGCCTCAGCGTAGCCGCGGTCGCAAGATCATCGGTGCTTGGCTGAGGCCGGGCCACACGCTCGACGACCGGCTGGGAAGAACCGGGGCGCACTGAGTCGAGCGACCTGTGCGCCCTGAACTTCATGCGGCGGGAGTAGTCGATGCAGCGATTCCGGGCAATCGCGTACATCCACGTCGAGAACTTGGAATCGCCTCGGAAGTCGTCGCTTCTTTCGATGACTTTCGCCCACACGTCTTGATAGAGCTCCTC
>JABDJF010000068.1 GCA_013002645.1 Myxococcales bacterium | reverse complement strand
AGCCAACACGTCGGCTGCGCGGAGGTCTCCCGGGACCACGTGGTAGAGCAGGATCTCCAGGAGCGCATCCGGGTCGTGCAAGAGCGCGTCGAGCGTCTCCTGGGGCAGCTTCGCAAACGCCTCGTTGGTCGGCGCAAAGACTGTAAACGGCCCCTCGCCCTGCAGCGTCTCCACCAGCTCGGCGACCCCAAGCGCGGTGACCAGCGTGCTGAAGCGGTCGTCGGAGACCGCGATGTCGACGATGTTGTCGCCCTCCATGCCTTCGTCGGCGAGCGGCATCAACACCGAGTCGATCAGATGGATGACGCCGTTCTCGGCAATGATATCGGTCTCGATGAGGTTGACCGTACCGTTGAGCGTGGCCGCCTCGGCTTGGACGGTGATCTCGGCGCCCTGCACGGTGGTCAGCGACGTGGCAGCCAACACGTCGGCGGCGGTGAGGTCATCGGCAACTACGTGGTAGAGGAGCAAATCGCGAAGCGCGTCGGGATCCGCGAGCAGCGCGTCGATGTCTTCCTTCGGAATCTTGGCGAAGGCCTCATCGGTCGGCGCGAACAGCGTGAAGGGGCCGTCGGCAGCCAATGTCTCGATCAGGTCGGCGGCTTCCAACGCAGCAAGCAGCGTCAGAAGGCCGTCATGGTCGGCGGCCACCTCAGTGATTGGGCGGCTTTCGAGCGACTCGCCTGTGGCGGTGGTCGACGAAGTCGTTTCACCGGCGCAGCCGATGGCGAGGCAGGCAGCAACGATGGATGGAAGAAGCAGTTTCTTGGACACGGGGAACACCTCCTTGGTCTGTTTGTCCATATCCTGTCCAGATTCAGTCCAATGTCAAGATCTAATCTAGACAAAACATCGACAAATGCGTGACAAGGCAAACGGGGACACTCTCCGGGTAGATAAGTGCTCGAATCTACGCCGATTCGCAGGCCAAGACCGCTGCGACTCGCGGGAGAAGACCCTGCGATCTTTGCCACGGGAACCGAATGAATTCAGGGCGTTACGCGGGGGGAGAGTGTCCCCGTGCGCCCATGTGCTGAACGACGTCGGGGCGCCTCAGCAGGAGGTCGCTAAACGCCTGGCTGGGCATGCACAAGACGAGCGCATCGGTCTCAGCCTCGACGCTGAACGGCAAAGGCCTGCGGGTCAGGATCGACTCTTGGCCGAGGGCCTGTCCAAGTTCCATGGAACCGATGGAAGTCCCATCCGGCTTCCTTGCCAGGATGCGACCGTGAAGGGGGACGTACACACCGTCGGAGACCGTGCCCGCCTCGACGAGCTTGGTTCCTGCGACAGCGCGGCGCACTTCGAACAGACGCGCGATCTGCGTTCGAGTGCTTTCGTCGAATACCGTGAAGATGGGACTGGTTCGGAGCAGCGTCGCGACCAGGCGACGGCACAGGATCTCCTGCAGCACTTCCTCAAAAGCAGGATGTTGTTCGACCAGCCGGTCGAGAAGAGGCTTGCCGATTTGAAGCACGCGAACGGGACCGCACGCGATGACGTCCTCACCGAAGCTCACGTTTGACAGCAGAGACGAAACCCCGGCCACGTCTCCCTCGCCGAGAAGGAGGCTCTGCGTATCGGTCGCTCGCTGTTCGACGGCGTTGCCTTGGATGATCACGTACAGCGCGTCCGCCGCCGCACCCTCGGTAACGAAGCGCTGCCCGTCCTCGGCATCGATCAGCGTCGAGTTCTTCACCAGAGCATCCAGGATCTCCGCTGGTACGTCGGCGAACAAGAGCATCGAGGGAAGCTGCGCGAGTGTGCCCGGACATGGGCGCTCACTGACCCGAGGCTCGGGCGGTGGTGGCCTTCGTGCAAGCTCGACTTCGGTGAAGTGGAGCCCAGCGTCTTCCGTCGTCTCGGTCGTCAGGGTCTCGTGCTCCGTATTGAGCAACTCGTCAGCGGCGATTGCGACGCTTCGTTCTTGACGGTGCAGTCTTCGCGCCACCTCGGGATCAACGCGTTCGAAGACCGCGTCTTTGGTCGGGTCGATCGACAAGATGACTTTCGCCATCGCGGCGGCGCGGGCGACGAAGCCCGTGGCAGCATAGAGCTCGACGCAACGCTCGTAGGCACGCACCGCATCGGCTTTGCGCCCCATTCGGTGCAACAAGTCGCCCTTGCGGTGCGGCCACCGCGGCTCATCCGGTTTTTGCTCCTCGATGAGCTCGTAGAGATCGAGTGCCTGATTAACCCTTTGGGCGCTGAGCGCTCTCTCGAGCTCCACGCGAAGGTTCGTGGTCCTACTGCGACGGCCTAGCATATTGACCCCGGGGGAAGGAGGTTCACCCATTAGGGTAATGGCCTGAAATCGGAACACCAACCCCAATCGCACATGCGAATGAAATCAGGGGCTTAGCCCGGCCAGCCAGCGTGCAACCGATCGAGCTCGGAAGACGAGCGCTCGCGCGACGGCCACCTCTCATCAAACCAGCCGTGACTTTGGGTGACGCGCTCCGGTTGAGAACTGTTAGACCGAGCCACCGTGCGTCTCGGTCACTCGTGCGCGCAGGGCCCGAACGGTTCGGACTGCAGCGCGCTCGTTCTCGCGGCTGAAGACCGACGATGGCAGTGGGAGGTCGGGGTCCACGTAGATCTTGAAGTCGATCTGCGTGCCGGCGCCGTCGTCTGTTGGGGTGAGCTTGAAGCTCGCATCGAAGGCGTCGATGTTTCCGTCCAGCAGGCGGCCTTCGACCACTCGAGACGCTCCGTCTTGCGGACGCTCCGCGAGGTTGAGCTGCCCGTAGAGCGTGTACATGCCCTTGGCGACGCTGACTTCCATGTACACCATCGCTCGGCTACCACGTTGCGCGAGCACTTTGGATTTGGTGAAGTTGGGCATGAAGCGCACGTAGTTGGCGTAGTCGAGCACGATTGGAAGCACCTCTTCGATCGGCTTGTCGACCACGATGACCGCCTGGCCCGTCGCGATATTCGAGCCTTCGACAGGGATCTGTGCGGCAAAGATTTCCGCATTCCCCTCATGTGGTTCCACAGCCGAGGCGTGATTGGGCAGCAGGGCCAGAGTGGAAGCCCAAGCAAGAGCCCCGGCTAGCGCGATCTGCATCGCGGTCCATCGAAGGGTGTTGGAGCTGTTCTGCATGGCTTGTCTCCTGGCGCTTCTAGGCGGAGAAGTTGGGGTGCCTTTCCGCGCCATAGACCCTTAACTACCGAACGGTAGTAAAATGTCAAGGGTTTAACTACCGAAGGTTCCAATATTCTGGTAGATGATTAAAAAGCTGAATGATGAGCGATGTGAACATGCGGTCCCGAGGACGACCTCGGCTCTTCGACGAAGAGGCCGTTTTGGATGAATTGACGGCGCTTTTCTGGCGAAAAGGCTACTCCCAGACCTCGATGACCGATCTGGTCGACGCCAGTGGCGTCCACAAATCGAGCCTCTACAGCACATTCGGGAGCAAGGAGGAGCTCTTCTCGAAGATCCTCCGCCGCTATCTCGATAGCCGCATGGACATGCTCTCGGCCCTGATCGAACAGGCAGGGCCAGGCATCGACGGAATCCACGCCTTCCTCGAGATCCTACGAAGCAACCTCGCTTCGGGCACCGGCCAACGGGGCTGTCTCCTCGCCAACACCTCATCCGAGCTCTGCGGAACCGCCCCCGGCTTTGAAGACTTCGGCGTCGAACATCGCAGGGCACTCCGCGAACGCCTAAGGGGACTCATCGTTCAAGCCGAGCGCGATGGAACCGCCAGCGAAAACACTACCGGCCAACGAACCGACCTGTTCATGACGTTCATGTTGGGTCTCAACCTCACAGTCCGGGGCGGCGCTGATGAAAACGAGATCGGCCGGGCCATCGACGCCATGC
>JABDJF010000062.1 GCA_013002645.1 Myxococcales bacterium | reverse complement strand
ATTTGCAGGCTTGGGCTTGGCTTTTTGCGCCGTTTTCAAGGGAGCTTTCGAGGCGGCTTTCGGTTTAGGCTTCGCGGCGGCGAACTCTGCCTCGGCCGGCTCCTCTTGCTCGACCTCGCCCACCTCGAACGCCATAGCCACTTCTTCTCCATCGAAATCGGCTTCCTCAGCCGCCGCGACTGCGTTGAGTGGCCCGGTGATGGGTCCCGTCTTGCCCGCGGCGTCCGCGGTCGCTTCCGTCGATTCCGGTGCCTCCGAGCTACTGCGCATCCAGAGTTGCCAGCCCAGCACACCGACTCCCGCGATCAATGCCGTGAGGAGCAAGGCCTGGATGGAAGCCGGCATGCCCGGGGAGGCCGGCCCGGGTGCAACCATCGTCGCGCCCTCCAATTTTCGAGCGAGCTGAGGCCCGATGGAGTCCGACTCGTCGACGGGTTCAACAATGGGTGTTCGGCTTTCGACCGGCGGCGGCGGTGGAGTCGGTTGTCGCGGCACAGGAACCGTTTTCTGCTCTTCGATCGCTTCCTGCGGCAGCACCTCGAAGACCGGGGCCAAACCGACGTAGGTCGCTTGCGACTTGCGGGGCCGCGAATGTGCATGGTCGACGTGCCCGCCGTGCTCGTGCATCTCCTCGACGCCTCGGGGCACGGGCACGGTCCGCTGCTTCGTCGCTACGCGACCCAGCATCCGCCCGAGCTTGTTGGTTGGGACTTCTTCGTCAGGAAACGCGCCGGCCGGGGCCCCGCCAACGGTGGCTTGTAAGTGTGCGAAGCGCGCGGGCGCCATCGTCTTCGATTCTTCGAAGCCCTGTGGCGTTCCAGACTCCGGAGGTTCCGTCGCATACTCCTCGGCGTCGGGCCCGTCGGGCGGAATCGTTGCGGCGTTGACTGCCACGCGCGCGTCTCCGTCTGAAAAGCCCAGCTCATGCGAGACGACACCCAGCGCCTCGTCCACCGGCATCATGACGTTCGCTACCGAGGGAAGGTCCTGTTCCCGCACCGATACGCGGCCTGCGTTCAGGCCCCACAGAGCCAGGAGCGCAGGGATGCCCTGCAGCGTCTGCTTCGTCCCCTCGTCCAGCGTTGCGTAGGCGCCCAGGATCGAGTTGTCCGCGATGTCGACATCGATGCTTCGCCCACTTCCGCTAATCGACACGCGGCGAACGCCTGGAACGGAGCCGAGCGCGCGGAGTAGACGTCCCGGCCCAATCAGCTCCAGCCTAGTGTCGAAATCGACTTCCCGCTCGGCGCGGCGAGCTTGCTCGGCGTCCTGATCGATCATCGGAAGAAGCCGGCTAGCAAGCTGGGGGAGGTCGGGTTCTGCGTCGGATTCGGAGGTCGGCCAGAAGTCTTCCCAACGCACGACCAGCATCGACGCCCAACGCAGCTGAGGGTCCTTTCGCATGGCGCGCACGAAGTCGACGCCTTGCCCCCCGACGGCGCTGGAATCCAAGACGACCACCTGTGGATCGACCTCCCGAATCCGAGGAATCACCGCGGTTGAGAAGTCCGCCGCTGCGATCTGAACGCCGCGCGAGCTGAGAACGGTCGCGAGCTTTTCGGCGCGAAGCTCGTTGGAATCGAGGACGACGACTCGCGATCCATAGAGCGCCTTCAAATCGACGTTCTGCCGCGGCGCAGCGGATGGCAAGGTGGAGAGCCGTCCGCCCGTCGTTTCGTGGTATTCGTACTCGAGGGTCTCGTTGCTCGCAACGGCCTCGTGCAAGCGGTCGAGGATTCGTTCCGTCTGTTGCTCGGAGCTTCGCTCGGGCTCGATGACCAAAGGCATGCCATCGAGCACGCCGTTCGAAGAGCGAACACTGAGAATACCGGTCTTGGTTTCGTCGCGGACCAAATCGAGCAGCTCTTGGAGATTGCTCTCGTCCAACGCGCGGACGACGAAACCGGGCCGGCGCGGAACCTCGTCGGCAAGGTCGACCAACTGGCGCGCGATGCTGTCCGCGCCCGCACCGCGTGGAACCACAGCCACGGCACCCGATCGAAAGTCCCGGGCTTCGTCTTTGAGGACTGCGTCGTTCGAGACTACGGCAACGGGCAGCACGTCCGTCGCCCGGTTTTCCGCCATTCGTCGTACGACGTTCTCGCCGCCGCGGATGGCCGCATCGCCGATGAGTACGACCATGTCAGGCGCATACACACGAACCGCTTGTTCGAGCTCCGCCGTTGCAGACGCAGCGACGGAAATCCCATGGCGCCGAAGCGCTTCCCCCAACGCGGTCTGCATCGGCTCGCCCTGGCCCACCATCAAGACAGTAGGCCGGTGCTCCTGATCCGGCATCATCGGGAGGGTGGCCGATTCTGGGAGATTTCGCCAGCTTGAGGTGATGCGATCGTTCGCTATGCTCCGCGCCGCATGAAGACATCAGCAATTGAGTTCCTTCGGGAGAGTTTTCCCAAGCTCTTCGACCGAGGGGTGACAGTCCTTCAGAGCCGCGCCGCGAGCGGGGACGAGCGCGC
>JABDJF010000042.1 GCA_013002645.1 Myxococcales bacterium | reverse complement strand
GCGCGCCCTTCGTCGGGCACCCGGCGCTGCGCCTTCGGTGCTGGCCGAGGTCAAGTTTCGAAGTCCAAGCGCCGGTGAAATTCGTCCCTGGAGCGCGGGCGAGGGCGTGAGCGTCGCTCGGGCGTATCAGCGCGCTGGGGCGGCGGCAGTCAGCGTCTTGGCCGACGGACCCGGATTCGGAGGCTCGCCCCTATTGGTCCGGCGGGTCGCGGAGGCGGTGAGCGTTCCAGTGCTCTACAAGGGCTTCGTGCTTGATTCCGTTCAGGTCGATCTGGCCTACGACGTTGGCGCGTCGCTGGTCCTGTTGCTCGTCCGCGCTCTGTCGGATTCCGAGCTTCATGCGCTCATCGTGCAGATTCGTGAGCTCGGCATGGAACCGGTGGTCGAGGCTGCGAGCTCCGCCGAAGTGGAGCGGGCGGTTGAAGCGGGTTCGAGCATCATCGGCGTCAACGCGCGCGATCTGAGCACGTTCGACGTCGACATGATTGCGGCACGCGACTGCATCGCGCGAATTCCAGCAGGCTGCGTCGCGGTGTTCATGCGTGGCGTCCGGTCAGCCGACGACTTTCGAGAGGTCGCTCGAAGTCGTGCAGATGCCGTGCTGATCGGCGAAGGCCTCATGCGCCATGAGGACCCGGGCGCTCGGCTCTCGGAGCTCTTGGCGGCGGTCTGACCGAGTCCTCCTTAGTCGGCAGCGTGACCCGAAAGCATGTGCCAGGGCCGTCCCGATCGACGATCTCGATCCGCCCCTTGTGCTGGTCGACGATTTGCCTAACGAGGGCTAGCCCAAGTCCGACACCGTGGCGTCTACCGGAATAGAACATGTCGAAAAGGCGCTCCCGCTGAGCCTCCTCGATTCCAGGGCCCTCGTCGGCAACCTCCAGGTAGGCTCGACCATTCGGATCTCTTCCAGTCCGCACCTCGACCCGACCGCCGCGAGGCGATGCCTGAAGAGCATTCTTGAGAAGGTTCCAAACGACCTGCCGCATTCGATCCGGATCGACGATCGCGACGATGGGCTCATCCGGTTTGATCTCGTCGATTTCCAGGTCGTTGCTGGTCGTGGCTTCGCCGCGCGCAACGGCCGCGACTTCCCCGGCGATCGAACGCAGGTCGAGCTCCTCGGTTCGAATCTGGCTGGGCCGGCCCACTTGGAGCATGGTGGTGACCAGTGAGTTGAGTCGCTCGACTTCCGAAATGACGATGCCGAGCAAGCGTGCATCCTCGCTGCTCAGCGCATTGCCCTCACGAACCATCTCCACCGAGCCGGAGATCGAGCTCAGTGGGTTGCGAATTTCATGGGCCAAACCGGTGGCAAGCTGTCCGAGAGCGGCGAAGCGCTGGGCCCGTTCCGCTTGATTCCGCAGGGTCTTGATCTCCGTCAGGTCCTGGAATGCGAGCAACAAACCAGAAGGCTTTCCTTCTGCGTCGAGCAGCGAGCTGAGCGTGTATCCCATCACAAACTCGGTTCGATCCGCTCGCGTCCCGATTGCCTCGGCACGCGTTGGAGGCTCGCTCAAACGCTTGGCGCCGTACTTTGGGAGCACTTTCGTCAGGGACTGCCCCAGGAGCGCGCCGGTGCGGTCCCGCAGGATCTCCACGGCCGCCCGGTTGAGTCCCAAGATGTGTCCGTCGTCATCCGCAGTGATGAGTCCCGACGCAATCGAACGAACGATGTCATCGTTGAGTCGGACGAGACGCGCCGCGCTCTGTTCTGCTTCGATGAGGCGTACGCCGGCCACCTGTGCGCGCCGAGCGAGGTTGGTCGCCAGCAGTGCGACGGCCGTGATGCCAACCAGGTTACTGACCAAGGCCAACTGGAAGTCGCGTGAGCTGAGAATGTATTGGCTGAGGGGCTGGTCGGGCGGGGGCGGAAGCCAGCCGAGGTTGAGCGTGAGCGCTTGCACGAAGTAACAGGCAAGGCTTGCTGCCGCGGTGTAGTACGCGGCGCCCGTTCCGAGCGTGAGTGCAGCCGTTAAAATCTGCGCGCCGTAGAGGAAAGAGAAAATACTGCCCGCGCCCCCGGTCAGATAGACGAGTCCCGTGATGAGCAGGACGTCGAGGGTGGTGATCGCCGCCGCGACGCGAGTCTCGCGACGGCCTCGAAGAAGCCAAACGCCAAACAAGATCGACGAGCCATAAATCGCCGAAATCAGGATGAGTAGGAAGGTCGGCGTGAACCGCCCGTAGCGAATCGCGTCGAGCGCCAGGTACATCGTGGCGCCTAGCAGAACCGTGGCGATGATCAGTCGCGCTCCGAGAACCCACTGAAGCCGCCGATTCGAGTTGAGCTCCTCTCGATCGACCGTCGGGATCTCTTTCGGTTGAATCACTCCGCTTTGACTTTACCTGCGATCGAGAAGATCGGCAGGTACATCGCAATCAAGATTGTGCCGACGATGCCGCCGATGAACACCATCATCAGGGGCTCGAGGAGCGAGGTGAGGGCCGCAACTGCGATGTCGACCTCTTCTTCGTAGAAGTCTGCGATCTTGTTCAGCATGGTATCGAGGGCGCCCGTTTGCTCGCCGACGCCGATCATCTGCACGACCATCGGTGGAAACACGTTGGTCTCCATGAGCGGCTCGGCCATCGTTCGACCCTCGCGGATCTTCTCGGAGGTTTTCCGAATCGCGTCTTCCACAACCACGTTCCCCGCCGATTTGCTCACGACATCGAGGGCGTCGAGAATCGGAACACCTGCGGAGAGTAGGGTGCCTAGCGTACGCGTGAACCGGGCGACAGATACCTTTCGGATCACCGGGCCGAGAATTGGCAGCACCAGAAGTGCCCTATGGACGAAGTGTTTGCCGGCGGGCTGACGGTAGAACCAGGTGGCGCCGAAGACCAGCACGGCTGTTGCCAAGATGATCCAATGGATGTTCGCAATGAAACCTTCGGACGCTGCGATGACAAACTGCGTGAGTGCCGGCAGAGAGTCCTCTGCGCCGAACTCTGCAAACATTCCCTTGAAGCTCGGAATGACCCAGGCGAGCATGACGACGACGACGATCATCGCCACGAAGAAAATCGCGACCGGGTAGACCATCGCCCCGCGTACCTGGCGGGCGAGCTTGACGCGTTTCTCGATGTACCCCGCGAGACGGTTGAGAATCGTGTCGAGAATACCGCCCATCTCGCCGGCGCGAATGAGGTTGACGAAGAGCTCGTCGAAAATCTTCGGATGCCTCCCCAGGCCGTCCGAAAACGTCCCGCCTTGTTCGACATAGTCCTTCACGTCTTTGAGGACCGCATTGAGCGCTTTGTTCTCCCCGCGGCTCGAGAGGATGTCCAGGCATTGAACCAGGGGAAGGCCGGCGTCGATCATCGTTGCAAACTGGCGCGTGAAGATGACCAGTTCCTTCGAGTCGATGCCCGTGCCGAACGCCAGACTGAGCTGGCGTCCCTTCTTCTTGATCTTGACGGGGTTGAGCTGGCGCGAGCGCAGCCTGGACTGCACGGCTTCCTTGCTCTCCGCCTCGATGATTCCAGTTTGGACTTCGCCCGCGCGAGTGCGCGCTTCGTATACCCACTCGGCCATGAATTCTCCGCCCGATCCCCTCCGGGCCTTCCAAAATCCTAGCTGATATTGGATCGCCTGGTCAAAAGGCAGGCCGAATTTCGCGAGGGGGTCTGTATCTCGATCTCGACCGGTTCAGCTTCGTTTGCTGCTATCGGGGCTTGGGGAGCCTTCAAGTTCGCGGGCTTTTGCCGCTTTGAAGCCTGGCTTGGCGGAGGTTGGCGGCTCGCCGAGAGGCTTCGTAAGCGGGGCGGCACCGTGCTGCTCGCGCGTTCCGGTGCCGGCCTGGCCGCGCCGGGCTGGGAAGCCTCGGCTGATGTGGTGTCGGGCGCCGCAGGTGGCCGAAGCAGCTGAAAAACCAAAAAGCCGGCGTACATGAAGACCATGATCGCAAGAGCCATCACAAACCACTTCAGAGCATCGGACTCGGATGCACGCCGCATGACGACGGGCGTTCGGTCGTTGACCACGCCCGAAATGCTTGCGTGTACGTGAGACCCAGTGCTGCCTTGTATGGAAAAAGTTCTGGTCTCGACTGGGGTTCCCTCGCGGGGCATCGGGACGATTGAGTTACCGATGTCGGTGCTTCCAAGCATCTTGATGGCGTCCCGAATCCGCTCGCGCTCGTCTTGGAGCTTCTCGGCGTCCAGGTCTCGAACCACGTCGGCGACCTCGCGCGTCTTGGCGACACAGCCAGAGCCGACAGCTCGTTCGAGGGCTTCGGCGAAGTCTTCGGCGCTCTGGAACCGTTCGTCCGCGTCTCGGCTCAGGGCCTTCATGGCCACGGCGTCGAACCGTTCTAGCTCGGGCCAGAGCTCGGACGGCCTAGCCACCGAGTCGGTGAGCAGCTTGTTCAACGTGGCGCCGTTCGACTCGCCCTTGAAGAGTCGCCTGCCGGTGAGCGACTCCCAAAGGATGATGCCTACGCTAAAGAGATCGGAGCGTTGGTCCGTCGAGCTCGACGACGCTTGCTCGGGCGCCATGTACGAGAGCTTGCCCTTGAACTGGCCGGCGCGGGTGGAAGCCATGCGAACGTCGGCCTTTGCAACCCCAAAATCCGTCAACCGGGCAATGCCGTCGGTCCCAACCAAGATGTTGTGCGGTGAAACATCGCGGTGGACTAGCTTCAGAGGCTGGCCTGCCTCGTCCGTGAGTCGATGTGCCGCGCCCAAACCCAGCAATGCATCGACCAGCACTCGGCATACGAATGGCTGAGGAAGCCTCTCGCCCCGCTTGGCGGCGCGCCCGAGGAGCGCACCGAGGTGATTGCCCTCGATGTATTCCATGACGAGGAAGTAGCCGTCGCCAGGGCTGTCGCTGATGTCGAGCGTAGGCACCACATTCATGTGGCGAATCCGTGCTGCGAGCCTCGCCTCGTCGAGGAACATCGAAATGAACTCCTGCTCGTAAGCGAGGTGAGGGTGAAGCATCTTGATGGCGACGAGACGTTCAAACCCAGCGACGCCTTGCGCGCGCGCTGCGTACACGGATGCCATACCGCCAGATGCCAGCTGCGTCAGGATCTCGTAGCGCCCGAGGTGCCGACCAGCCATGGGTCGGGAAGGCGGCACGGATCTTCGCGAGCCTGCGGGCACATTCATGAGAACCGCAGTCCACAGGTCAAAGCGGCCGCTGCGATCCACCAGCGGCCCATGGTCGTGCCTCTCATCTCCAAGATCTCACCGTTAACGATAGTAAAAATCTCGGAGGAAGCCGAATCAGCCGCCGGTACGAATGGCTTGGTGGTAGCCCTTTTTGTCGAGTTGATCGAGCATTAGCCGGAATTCATCCGGCTCGGGGGACCGGATCGTGGCTACGTCGCGGTCGAGCGCGCCATGGGCGACCAAATGCAGGAGCGACTGATTCATCGTTTGCATGCCCGAGGTGCCCTGACCGGTCTGCATGATGCCGTACATCTGATGGACCTTGTCTTCGCGAATCAGGTTTCGAATCGCCACGTTTGGCACCATTGCTTCACAAGCCATCGCCCGGCCTGGGCCATCAGCGCGCGGTAGCAGCATCTGGCTCAGAACGCCCTGAAGGACAAAAGACAACTGGGCCCTGATCTGGCTCTGTTGGCCCGAAGGAAAGACGTCGATGATGCGGTTGATCGACTGCACCGCGGTGTTGGTGTGGAGCGTTGCGAATACGAGGTGGCCCGTCTCAGAGATGGTGAGCGCTGCTTCGATTGTTTCGAGGTCTCGCATCTCGCCGACTAGAACGACGTCCGGGTCTTGGCGCAGCACGTACTTGAGTGCGTCCTTGAAACCCGCGGTGTCGGATCCCACTTCTCGCTGGTTGACCACACAGAGCTTGTTCGAGTGAAGGAATTCGATAGGATCCTCGACCGTCACGATGTGATGGCGATGTTCGCTGTTGATCTTGTCGATCATCGAGGCGAGCGTGGTCGATTTGCCGGAACCCGTCGGCCCCGTGACCAGGACCAAGCCACGCGGTCGGGTGCAGAGCTCTGCGACGACCGCGGGCGTCCCGAGCTGATCGAGCGGCCGGATCTCGAATGGGATCGCTCGGAACGCGCCCGAGACTGCGCCGCGCTGTAGAAAGACGTTGGCTCGGAAGCGCGAAAGCGACTTGACTCCAAAAGAGAAGTCGATTTCATGCCCTTTTTCGAAACGCAGCCGCTGATCTTCGGTCATCACCTCGTAGCAGAGCGCTTTGCTCTCGCGCGGCTTGAGCGGTGGCGTCCTCAGCGGCATCAGCGAGCCGTCGATTCGCAACTGTGGCGGCGATCCGGTCGTAATGTGCAAATCCGAGGAGCCGCGCTCGACCATGAGTCGAAGCAACTGCCGAAGGGTGAGAGTTGGTGCCTCTTGTGGTGCCGCCATGCGGTAAAGCATATCAGAGCGGCAAGAGGTGTGCCCTAAACGCTGCGGTGGGCCCACGGGCCGCGTCGGAGCCAGTCCCGTCTTCGGTACTGCGAGCCGATGAGCTTGGCGACCGACGTCGCGGTCAGAAACGACCCTTCCAAACCGAGACCGGGGGCCACCTGTTCGTTGCAGAGGTACACCCCCCGAACGGGGGTGCGTGTAGTCAACGCACACACGCCCAACGCTCGTCGCGTCGGATAGTCGTACACGGCTCTCATCGTCGATGGTCCTCGGGTCCAAGGGTCGCTGCACGGCAGCTCCGTGTCGGCGCGAAATGCACGAGGAGGCAGGCCGTCGTGCGGGCTGTCTACCCAGATTGCGTGTTCGTCGAAGAACGGAACGACACCGCGAACGGCATCCAGCGCTTCTTCGCGGACGAAGTGAATTGGCGAGGATCCGGTATCGACCAGGTGCTCCTCGACGAGGCGGGTCGCGGAGAGAAGTATGCGATTGGGATCCACATCGCGACTGCGCAGCACGAAGGCTTGGCTCGGGTCGGTCGCACTCGTGCAGCGCAAGGCAAGCGGGCCGAGTGCATCTGGAATGCCTCGCTTTTCCGCCAGGAAGTGAACCGAGCAACGGTATGCGCGAGCACGAGGTTCGCCCACGCGTTCGAACATCGCGCCCATCGAACCGCGTTCGGGCAGCAACTGGGAGAGCTCGCTGATCGGCGTTCCGTGGGCGATCTGCGAGCAACCGATCTCCTCGTCGGTGCGCACCACATGAATGCTGTGACCGCGCCTGCCTTCGTGGCGAATGGAATCGGCCCTCTCGCGAGGTCTCACATCCCCGCCCCAAGACCGAATGCGCGCGAAGAGCGTCTCCTGGAACCATGACCAACCGCCACTGAGCTCCCTCACGCCCGCCATCATGTGGCCGTGCAACCGCGCGCGAGTGGAATCCGCATGCTGCGAGGTAACCAGGCCCGAGAGGTGGGGAAGAACCGCCTCGAACGCGGTCCGCAAGGGGTGCCGCACCGCGAGTTGGTTCCACGATGTCCAACCTTGCCCCTGCCGATCGAATCGCTGCACCGCAGCGGTCATTGAAAACCGCTGCCGTTCAATAAACGTCTCCGGGGGCCAAACGAGCCCTGGTGCGACCACCGCGTCGAGCTCGCTTCGCACCTCGGCTAGCGTGCGAGTGATATCGGTGCCCTGGCGCTGCACAGCCGGGAACTCGCGCCACAACTCCGCCAACCACCTATCGGCGTCGGGGTAAACATCCAAGCGATGCTCTGGCAGCAGCAACTGAAATACGCTGTCTCGATCCGCCAAGCGCTGCCGGACGTCCTGCCGAAGCGCGAGGTCTTCCAAGGTACTCTGAACGATTGGGCTTTGCGCACCCTCCATCGTCAATCCGTAAGGTTCGATCTCGACACCGGCCAAGCGGTAGAACGGTTCGGGCACCCCCTGACCGAGTACGAGAACGCGAAGGCCCTCGCGCGCCAGCAGGGCTGCACACAGAAGCGGCTCGAGTCGGGTGCCTAGAACCACGACGTCGTAGAAGCTCGTCGGCACGGGTCTATGCGTCCGGCACAGTCAGCGATCGACTCGGGTCGGCAACAGCGGTGCTCACGGTGAACGGGTCGAGCGTGATTGCCCCTATTGCGATCTGGTGAATCACTGCCGGCAGGAGCCGGTGCTCCTGAACTTGGATTCGCGCGTGTAGCGAGTCCGCACTGTCACCGGCGAGGACGGGAACGGCTGCCTGCGCAATGATCGGACCGGTGTCCACGCCGGCATCGACGACGTGGACCGTACATCCACTGACGCGCACTCCGCCGTCGAGGGCGTCTTGCGGTCCGTTGTGCCCGGGGAATGAAGGAAGCAGGGCAGGGTGGACGTTGACGATGCGACCTGGAAAGCGTTCCAGCAAAGGGGGCCCCAAAACCCGCATGAACCCCGCCAAGACGACCAGGCTTGGATTCATCGATGTCACCGTTTCGGCGAGCGAGTCGTTCCATAGGTCGCGGTCATCGCCTTTGCGAAGTGCAACCACGCAACTGGGGATTCCTCGCGCCTCTGCGAAGTCGAGCGCCGCGGCTTTCTTTCGATCGGAAACGACGCCTACGATGTTCGCGACGCACGTTCCTGCGTCGATGGCGTGGCAAACCGCTTTCAAGTTCGAACCACGACCGGAAACGAGAACGACGATGTCCATGACTGGCTCTACGAGGAGAAAGAAACGCCTTCGTGGTCGACGACCTCGCCCATGATGAAGGCGCGTTCGCCGTTGGCGTTGAGCGCGTCCACCAGTTGCGTCGCGCGATCTGGCGCCACGACCATCGTGAAGCCGACGCCCATGTTGAACGTGCGCCGCATCTCGGCATCCGCGACGACGCCCCGTGCCTGGATGAGAGCGAAGATTGGGTCGACCGTCCAGGAGCCTGCGTCGATCGCGACGCCAAGGCCTTCGGGAGTCACGCGAGGCAGGTTCTCGGGCAGCCCGCCGCCCGTGATGTGGCACATGGCGTGCACTCCGTGCTCCAGCGCAATTTGCGCCGCCTTCACGTAGATTCGCGTGGGCCGGAGGAGCGCGTCACCGAGCGTCCCATGGGGCCCGAAATCGCTTTGCAGCGAGAGCCGCGCATCGCCCTCCATGAGCACGCGCCTCGCCAACGAGAAACCGTTCGAGTGCAATCCCGAAGAGGCAATACCGACTAGCTTGTCGCCGAGCTTGGTCGCCTTGCCGTCGATGATGCGCTTGCGGCCGACGACGCCCACAGCGAAGCCCGCCAAGTCGTATTCCCCAGAGGCGTAGAACCCGGGTAGCTCAGCCGTCTCGCCGCCGATGAGTGCGCACTCGGACTGGCGACACCCTTCGGCGATGCCCTTTACGACCGCCTCGCCCTGGTCCACATCGAGTTTCGATGTCGCAAAGTAATCAAGGAAGAACAACGGCTTGGCGCCCACCGTGATGATATCGTTGACGCACATGGCTACCAGATCGATGCCGATCGTGTCGTGACGCCCGAGCTCGAAGGCCAGCTTGAGCTTTGTTCCGACGCCGTCGGTTCCAGAAACCAGGATTGGGTCCTCGATGTCGCTCGGTATCGAGCAGAGGCCGGCGAAGCCGCCGAGGGAACCGAGCACGTATTGTGAATGAGTCGACTGGGCGAGCGGTTTGATCCGTTCGACGAGCTGTTCGCCCGCCTCGATGTCGACTCCGGCGTCGCGATAGGTCAACCCCGCCATGCCGCGGAAGCTAGGCGATCGACCCGAGCGGGTCAACGAGCGACGCTCCGTTGACGCTCACGCGCTCGTCGCGTACACACGCGTCCATTCGAAGCGGGGTAGACACAGGAAGTCTCTTTGTGCTCGGGCTGCTTCTGTCCGCCTGGGGCTGCACGGCTGAGTCGTCTCCGCGGCGCCAGCAGGAGCTTTCCGCGCCGTCGGTGGAGCTCGCCGTGCCAGCTGAACCCCCAGTTGAAAAGGCTCGGCTGCTCCGCATCGACGTGTACGGAGCTGATGCGAAGGAAGCGGCCGGTGCACGGGTCGTGCTGCTCTTCGAAGGAGCTCCGCTGTTCACACAGAAGCAGCTGCCCGCCGAAGGAATGCTGCCGCCTCGTATCGCAATCGAGCTGGAGGACGTCGAATGGGACGCCAGCGTCCCGGTTTCTCAGGCTGTCGAGCGAGGAGGCCTGCAGCGCGTCCGGCTGGCGACGCCGAACCCTCGCGTCGTCTTGGATCTCTATCCGACTGCGACCGGCCGGCTCTTCTTCCTGACCGACCCGTACCGCGTCGTCGTCGACGTCAGCGCGGCGCGGCCCTCACGAAAGAAGAGAAGGCCCCTGGTGGTCCTCGACCCAGGTCACGGCGGTCAAGAACCCGGAGCCGCAAACGATCGATACGGTCTCGTCGAGTCGCAGCTGGCGCTCGAGTTGGCTGAGCTGGCGGCAGCTAGGTTGCGCGCCATCATGCCGCGTTCGCGCGTCATGCTCACCCGGTCGAGCGACGTCGATCTCTCGCTCGAAGAACGTTGCGCTCAGGCGAACGCGATGGAGGCAGACGTGTTCGTCTCGATCCATCTAAACGCCAGCTCAGAGCAGGTTCGCAGAGGAGGCGTGACCACCTTCGTTCTAGACACCACGAATAACCGTCAGGCGCTTCGTCTCGCCGCGCGCGAAAATGGTACGCGCGTCGCCGAGGTAACCGGTATTCAGAGCCTGCTCGCCGAGCATCATCGGAAGAGCCAAGTAGAGGGCTCGCTGACTTTGGCCGGAAAGATTCAGCGCCACACCCTGAAACGCGGTCGCACCGTGCTCCCGAGGCTTACCGATCGCGGCGTGCGACGCGCGATGTTCTACGTGTTGGTGGGCGCCCGCATGCCGTCGGTGCTTCTCGAAGCGTCCTTTCTGACGTACGAGCCCGAGGCGCGCGCGCTGACCAAGCATCGATATCGCCACGCCCTCGCCGACGGCATCGCATCCGGCATCGCGTCCTACCTCGTGACTCGATAGGCGGGATCGCTTGCCGATCGCGGGGTCGACGGTCATACTCGCTAACCTTTGTCGGATGGTTCCAGTCCGGTCGTCGATCTGGGTGGGCTCGCACCTTCGCTCGGCAAGACCTGCAGCGGATACCTCGGTGGTTATCGCCGGGCGTTCGAGGACGCCGTGCGCCGAGGAGACCCAGGCGTTGGCACGGCTCGCTCGCACGCCCGCGCCCTCGACGGCCTGCTGAGCGCCCTCTACTGCGCTTCCGATGCGGCCACGCGCGCCCTGGGTCTAGAGCCGCGTGGGCGAGTCGCTCTGGTCGCGGTGGGAGGTTACGGCCGCTCGACGCTTGGTCTCAACAGCGACGTCGACGTCGTGTTCCTCTGCGACGACTCGAACGACCCGTTCGTCGCCGCCCTGGCTCAGGGGCTGCTGTACCCACTTTGGGACCTCGGGGTCGACATCGGTCACGCCGTCCGAAGCGTCGACGAGACGCTGAGTCTAGCTCGCCAAGACATCCGCACGACCACGACGCTCATCGACTTCCGGCGCGTCGCTGGCAGTGGCTCTCTGCTCGATCAGTTGGAGCGCGGAGCGCGGGAGCAGGTCTTCGAGCCGCACCTGGTCGAGTTCCTTGCCGCGCTGGAGCAGGACACGGAGACACGCCATCGCCGTTTCGGTGGAAGCCTCTACCTTCTCGAGCCCGACGTGAAGCAGGGGCGCGGCGGGCTCAGAGACTTGGATGTCGCCGAATGGGCCGCACGAGCACGCTGGGGCGCGAGGAACGAGCAGGACTACGTCCGAACGGGAGCGCTTCTGGCGCGCGAGGTTCGGGAGCTCGAAGACGCTCGCGAGATGCTCTGGCGCGTTCGCAACCTCCTGCATCTGCGCGCAGGCCGTCAGCAGGACCGGCTCACCTTCGGCGACCAAGAAGACATCGCGCAGGAGCTCGGATTCGTCGATGGCGTCGCACTAGGTGTCGAGCAATTCATGCAGGCGTATTATCGACATGCTCGCATCGTCGCGCTGACGGCGGAGCGGATGCTCGACCGCGCTCGCCCACGCAATCGGACCCGAGCCGCGACGTTTCGGAAGCTTGCACACGGGATTGTTCTGGCGGACGGGAGCATCAGCCTAGAGAAGCCTCAACGGCTCGATGGCGATCCTGCGCTTGCGTTTCGCTTCTACCGACAGGCTCTCCGCTACCACAAGCGGCCCGACCACTCCGCCTTGGACGCGATCGCACGGATTGCTCCGGACAAGCGTTGGCGTCTCAGGTTGCAGGACTCCGAGGAAGCCACGCAGCTCTTCTTGTCCCTGCTCAAGAACATCGATGAACCGGCCTTTCGTAGCCGCTCGACCGCCGCCGAGCTCCACGAGGTTGGGCTCGTTTCCGCGATGATTCCCGAGTTCGAGCCGCTGGTTGGTCGCGTCTATCACGACGTGTTCCACGTTTACACGGCCGACATTCATGCGATCAAAGCGCTCGAGCATTTGCAGGCGCTGACCCGAGGTGAGAGCCGCGGCCGGGCGCTCTCGGCTCGCCTCGCCGCAGAGGCGCCGAGGCGGCTTCCCCTGTTCTTGGCGGTGCTTCTGCACTCACTCGGTCGAACGAGGGGTCGGGAGCAAGAGCAAGCTGGCGGGCGCCTCGCCGAGAACGTGGCCCTTCGATTGGGCCTCGCTCCTGTCGACGCCCAGCACGTTGCCTGGCTCGTCCGTGAGCAGAACTCGCTCTACCGCTGGGCGACCCAGCGGGACATCCACGATCCGCAAGGCTTGAACGAGGTCGTCAAGATGGTGGAAACACCGGAGCGCCTTCGCGACTTGTTCCTGTGCACCGTTTCGGTCGTCTCGACCGTGAATCCAAAGGCGATGACTTCTTGGAAGGCGCGCGCGCTCGAAGACCTCTATCTCGCGACGCTTGCGCAGCTCGAATCAGGCGGCGCGTCGGCACTAACGGAAAGTCGGGTTCTCGACGTGAAGCTCCAGGCCGTCGTCGGATTTGCGGGGGATGCTGGGCAGGACGAGCTTCAAAGCTTCATCGACGAAATGCCAGATCGCTACTTCCTCGCCAATCCCGTGGACGTCGTGCGGCGCCATGCGCGCATTTCACGGGACCGCGACGAGGGCCTTGCCACGGTTCGCGTGGACCCGGGCCCGAGCGAAGACGTGGAATCGGTGGTGGTGGTCTCCGTGGACAGCTCGGGCTTGCTCGCAGATCTCACCGCGGTGTTCGCGGCGCACGATCTCTCGATCCTCGCAGCGCAGCTCTACACTCGGCAACGCGAGAGCGGCGGCGAGGTGTTCGACGTGTTCTGGGTCCGAGTGGGCGACAATACGCCGTCACCCACGAGGCTTGCCGAGGCGCTCCAAGAAGACATCGCGCACCGGGTCACCAACCGCG
>JABDJF010000739.1 GCA_013002645.1 Myxococcales bacterium | reverse complement strand
ACTATAGGTTGCTGATCGTCCTGGGCGCCTTGCTCACTCTTGCGCTCGGAGCACTGCTAGCATGGCTCTTCATGCGCTGGTGGCAGAAGCGGGACAGGCCCGAACCTGCACCGCCGCCTCCGCCACCGCCCTGGGAAACCGCCTTCGCGGAGCTACACGAGCTCGAGCGAGGCCGCGCCAGTGCGATCGCCGAAGGTCGAACCGAGCCATGGGTCGACGCGGTGAGCGACTCGATCCGCGCCTACCTCGGCCGGCGATACGGTTTCCACGGGCTCGAAAGCACGACGGACGAAATCGCAAGTCAGCTCGATCTCGCGAAGTCGCTGGCCGTCGCTCCGGGGGAGGTGGTCGGGTTTCTCGGGCAATGCGACCTGGTGAAATTCGCAAAGGCCTCTCTGGCCGATGACGGGTCGCGCGCCTTGATCGAAGACGCACTCGCCCTGGTGGATCGGACCCGGCCCGCGACCGTGCGCCACGACGGAGGCGCATCGTGACCCCAGCAGAACGACACGGTTGGGCATTCGCATGGCTGGGAGCGGCGGCGTTCGCTGGGCTCGTCGTCAGCCTCCGCTACCTCGAGTCGAGGTATCAGCTTTTGATCACCGACGAGCAGCTTCGCTTCGAGCGCCCCTGGGCGGCTCTGCTTCTGCTCGCCGTCCCGATGGTTTGGTTTGGTCGGGTCTGGGCACAGCGGCTTTCGCGACCGCGGCTCCAGTTCAGCCGGGCCTCTGCGCTGCGGATCCCGGAGGGGAGCTGGCGCTCGCGTCTCGCCGACCTGCCGGGCGCCCTGCGCGCTGTCGCCGTCGCGCTCTTGGTGGTGGGCCTTGCCGGACCACAGAGCATACACGCGCGGGATACCGCCGAGGTGAGCGGCATCGAAATCATCCTCACCCTCGACATGTCGCGCTCGATGGAAGCCTCGGACATTCGGCCGACCCGGTTCAAGGCCACGAAGTCGGTGGTTCGGGAGTTCATCAATCGTCGGCCGAACGATCGGATTGGCGCCGTCGTGTTCGGGGTCGACGCCTATACGCTTCTCCCGCTCACGACCGATCGTGAGGCCCTGCGCACGGCGCTGAGAGGACTTCAGCTCGACCAGATCGACGGGCGCGGTACGGCGATCGGCAACGCGGTGGGCGTCAGCCTGAACAGGCTCAAGCGGTCGCGCGCCAAGAGCAAGGTGATGATTCTGCTGACCGACGGTGAGTCGAACGCCGGCAATGTGTCACCTTCACAGGCCGCGGACCTCGCGAGCGCGATGGGGGTCAAGATTTATCCAATCCTGATGGGGGTATCCGATGCTGCGCCGGTCCAACGGGGGACTGGCGTGTTCGGCCGCGCGCTGTTCGGCACGGGGAACTACCCGGTCAACCCGGAGCTGCTCGACGAGATGGCTGAGAACACGGGCGGTGAATTCTTTTTGGTCAGCGATCGGGAGGCGCTCGAGCAAAGCTTCCACCAAATCCTCGACGCGCTGGAGAAGACCGATATCGAGGATGCGGGACGAATGTACACCGAGCTCTTCCCCGCCTTCGTGGGCCCCGCGCTGCTCTTTCTCCTGATCGAGCTTCTGCTTTTGCTGTGGCTGAGGAGGTGGCCGTGACTTGGGCTGAACCGCAGCTTCTATGGCTTTTAGCTCTGCTGCCAGCCGCCGTCGCGCTCCTTGTATGGAACGCCGCGAGGCGCGAACGGGCAACCGAGCTTTTCGGAAGGAGCGCTACGGTCCAACCCTTGATCGCCGGACGCGCCAAGTGGTGGCGGAGCCTGCGCGCGGTGCTCCTGTTGCTGGGCGCCGCGCTCGTGATTATCGCGTTTGCGGGGCCGCAGTACGGAAGCCGCACCCGAGTTCTTCGAAAGCGCGGAATCGACATCGTCATCGCGCTCGATTTCTCGAAGAGCATGCTTGCGCGAGACGTACACCCGAGCCGAATCAAGCGAGCCAAGGGTGAGCTCGAACGTCTGCTGGCGGATCTCGATGGAGACCGCGTCGGCCTCGTTGCCTTTGCCGGAGACGCGATGGCCTTTCCGATGACGGTCGACTACTCCGCGGTCCGGTTGTTTTTGCGCGACCTGGGGCCGATGGACATGCCGGTCGGCGGGACCGCTATCGGCAAGGCGCTGATTGCGTCCAAGCGACTGATCGAGAGCTCCAACGAAAGCCGCAGCGATGAGGGCAATCCCGACCGCCGTTCCAAAGTCGTGATCTTGTTGACCGACGGAGAAGACCATGAAGGCGATCCGATTGCAGCGGCCGAAGAGCTGCAGACTACCGGAATCAAGGTCTATGCCGTGGGCATTGGTTCGGGCAGCGGTGAGCCGATTCCGAGCTACACTGCTGACGGCACACTCATCGGACACATGAAGGACGCGAACGGCCGCCTGATCATGACCGCGCTCAGCGCCGAGAACGAAGACACGCTCGAAGAGATCGCGTCCATCACCGGAGGGGAATACGTGCGAGCCGAAGAAGGCACCGTGGGCGTGACCGAAATCCGTGCTGAGCTCGCGAAGCTCCAAGCATCGGAGAGAAAGGCGCGGCGAGTCACCGTGCACGAGAACCGGTTCGCCCTGGCACTTCTCCCTGGGTTTCTTTTCATCGTCCTCGAAGCGATTCTTCCGGAAGCCTGGATCGTGCGCCGTCGAAGGAGGAAAACATGAGGTGGTCCGCCCTGTTGGTCTGCTGTGCGGCAGCGCTTGCTTTCCCCGCAGGCGCATCAGCTTGGACCCCTCTTCGCGCCGAGAATCCGAACGCAAAACGGGGCAACCAGCTGATGGCTGAGGAGCAGTATGGGCCGGCTCTCGAAGCGTACGACGAGGCGGCGCGCGAGCTGCCGGAGGCGCGGGCCCTGCAGCTCAACCGTGGGCTTGCGCTCCTTGGGCAGGACCTGAGCGAGCAAGCCAAGGAAGCCTTCATCGCCGCGGCAGACCCCTCGGCAGCGCCGAGCACGCGTGCCGACGCGTACTACGACTTGGGGATCGCGTTTGCCCGCGAGGGAGACGCGCTGTCGCAGCAAGAATCCTACGAAGAGTCGTCCGCACACTTCCGTGAAGCGGTAGACGCTTTCAAGCGGTCACTCCGCGTGCGACCCGGAGATCGTGACGCGGCGTGGAATCTCGAATACGCGTTGAAGCGAATTCGAGAGGAAGAGGAAAAGCAGGAGCAGCAGGAACAGGAACAGGAACAGGAGCAGGAACAGGAACAGGAACAGGAACAGGAGCAGAAGCAGAAGCAGGTGATGGAGCAGGAGCAGGAGCAGGAGATGGAGCAGGTGATGAAGATGGAGATGGAGCAGGTGATGCAGAAGTTGAAGGAGAGTGAGACGGAGAAGGAAGAACAACAGGATCAAGAGAAGGATTGCCAGCAGATTGAGGAGAAGGCAACAAAGAACCAGAAGAAGAGCTTGTTGTGAAGGACGGGGG
>JABDJF010000689.1 GCA_013002645.1 Myxococcales bacterium | reverse complement strand
GTCGCCTTGCCTGCGTCGATCATCGCCTGCGCCTGGAGCGCGGCCGCGCTGATCGAATCGAGCCCGAGGGGTTGGACGTAATACGGGTCGTTCTGCAGGTTCAGGATGTCGGGAACGGAGCCGAGCGAGCTTTTCCCAAACGAAAACACCAGAGCGGTATCGATGTCGCCGTGCATGAGGCGGACCCAAGCTTCGTAGAGCGCAAACGCCCCATCCATCTCGACGTGCGACTCACGAATCGGCGGCGACGCCTTCAGACCATCGACGGCGGCGACGAACGAAAAAGGTCGGCCCGGCAGGTAGTCGGTGCTCCCCGAGCAGGTGAAACCAATGTCATCCTGCGTAAGACCTACCTGCTTCATCGCATCCGAGGTGACCGGCTGAACGAGCTCCGATTCGTCGGCTGCGTCGATCGACTTCACCGATGGAAGCTGCGCGAAAGAAACGATGGCGACATCGCGCACTAGAGATGCTCCTTGTAGCTATCAAAAGGCGCATCCGGCTCTCCGGTGGGTTCGAAGTACAAAATGTTCTCGAGCGAAGTCTCCCATTCCTCACGAGGCTTCCACTTCGCCTTCACGCGCATCCCCATACGAATCTCATCGTGGGGGACCCCGCTTATCAGATGGTAGATGGGAGTGTCAGCGCCATCGAGCACGATCGCGCCGAAGCAATAGGGCGGCTTGAGCTTCTGGCCCTCGAATGGAATTCGGATGATCGTGAAGGTGGTCAGCACGCCGACGTCAGGTACTTCGACGTACTCGTTCGTCGGATTGCCCGTCGTCGGATCGGCCCCGCGCGGCGGTACGTACACCTTCCCCGCCGCGGGGTCACGTCCGCCGATGAGCTTCCCCTCCTTCAGGCCCCTTAGATACGCGCTGTAGTGCTTGCCAGGGTTCACGTCGTACTCGAGGTGAACCGGACTCGGCAGGTAGGGAGCCATGGGTTCGAAGCAGGCGATGTCGCGGATCGTGCCGTGCTTCTGATCCGCCCAACGCAAACGCACCCTCATTCCGGTCTGCATCCGCTTGGCCTCGCCTGCGTCGACGGCGTGGACCATCGCATTGTCGGTGCCGTCGATTTGAATGAGGGCCCATGCAAAGGGGCGGTCGAACGGATGCCCTTTCCGCGGCTCCGGTACCCACGACCAAGACTTCACGGTGCCGGACGGCCGCAGCTGGACGAACTGATCGGTGGTGGGCTCGCCGTCCTCGTCGTATTCGAGTGGAGGGCAAAGCACTCGACCATCCTCCGTCTTGACTCCTTCGAGCACTTCGTACCGCAGACTTTCCAAGAAGCGGCCCACCACCGGCCCGGTGCTGCGGGTGTATGTGTATTCAAGAACGTAAGGAGCCGAAAGAATCTCGCCCATGGCTGTGTTCCGCATCCGGAGCGTCGATCAGCCCTGTGGGAAGAACTTCTGCATCTTCTGGGCGAGAGCGATGTTGCCTTTGACCTTGAGCTTTCGCGTGAGGAACGCCTTACGACCGTCGAGGTCACCGTTCGCCATTTCGACGAACTTCGCGGCGTCCATCATCACGTTGAGCGTCGGCTTCTCGACGCCACCGGTCTCCACACCCTTGAACTCGCCGTCCGCGATCGTGATGGTCCACTCGCCGCCACCGTCGCCAGAGAGGGTGTACTGAATGGTCGCGTTCACACCCTTGGCCTGGTCGGCGAGAAAACGATCGGCAAGGGTGTCGAAGTACTCTGCTGTGTTGGCTACTCTCGCCATGTTCACCTCCCGGTTCCGGGTAGAAAAAGGTCCACTAGAAGTGAAACGTGTTCTATTTTGCTCAGGGCTCCGCGTCAAGCCGCCAGGCGGCTCCGGACCGAAAAGGCCTGCGAATGATGACGTTCGGGCTACTGCTGATCCGGAGGAGGCACGATCGAGCCGACCACGTGCAGGCCGGCCACGCATTCTTCACCTACGCGACGAGCCCAAACGACCCGCGCGCGCTTGAAGATCACCCGCCCCGTGTGGGTCGTAATCCGCAAGTCGCATAGGGCGCCGGTCGAGAGCCACTGGTCGAGGGCGACCTGGATGCCCATCGCGCTGACGTCCAGAGCCGTCGCATGCACTTGGATTGGCGAGAGGATCTGGATCTTGGCGTCAGACGCCCATCGAGCGGTTTGACGGCGCTCATCGGGCTGCACTGCCGGACGAACCTGCGACTGCTTGCGCCCCGAAGACGGTGGATTCGAACCTTTTCGTGGGAGCTTGGAGCTCATGCGCAACCTGGACTTCCATGATGCCGAGCCGCTCAGCGCATGTCGACAAAGTCACAGAGTCCTGTACGGCACATCACAGACTGCATCGCCGGCTCGAGAGACGAAAACCGTTTCAGTCACCAACTGAGGAGCCAGCCGACCTCAGCCCAGCCGCTCGATGATGGTGACGTTGGCCTGGCCGCCGCCCTCGCACATCGTTTGGAGCCCGTAGCGGCCGCCCGTGCGCTCGAGCTCATGCAAAAGGGTCGTCATGAGCTTGGCGCCTGTTGCGCCCAACGGATGACCGAGGGCGATGGCGCCGCCGTTCACGTTCACCTTTGCGAGGTCGACATCGAGCTCCTTGGCCCAAGCACAAACCACAGGTGCAAACGCTTCGTTGATCTCGATCAGGTCGATGTCATCGAGGCTCATGCCCGACTTCTCGAGGGCGTAGCGGGTCGCGGGTATCGGAGCCGACAGCATGCGAATCGGGTCCTCCCCCCGTACGCTCAAGTGGTGAATGCGAGCCCGCGGTGTGAGCTTGTGGTCATTCAGGGCCTTCTCCGAAACGACCAGAAGCGCTGCGGAGCCATCGGAAATCTGACTCGCCACCGCAGCGGTGAGCCGTCCGCCTTCCATGAGGATAGGAAGCGCTGCCATTTTCTCGAGCGTCGTGTCGGGACGAGGCCCCTCATCGGCCGCGACTTCGCCAAATGGAATGATCTCGCGATCGAAACGGCCTTCCTTTTGAGCCTGAAGCGCGCGTCGGTGGCTTTCGAGGGCGTACTTCTCGAGCTCTTCCCGCGAAAGGTCCCAATCCTTGGCGATCATTTCGGCGCCGTAGAACTGATTGACCGGCCTGTCGCCATAGCGCTCGGTCCAGCCGACGGAGGTGGAAAATGGGTCCGGGATTCCCAATTCCTTGCCGACTATCATCGACGCGCCGATCGGAATCATGGTCATGTTTTGAACGCCGCCGGCGACGACGACGTCCTGGGTACCGCTCATCACGCCCTGTGCGGCGAAGTGGACCGCCTGCTGTGAGGACCCGCACTGTCGATCGACGGTCACGCCGGGGACGTGCTCCGGGTAGCCGGCGGCCAACCAGCAGGTGCGAGCAATGTCGCCCGCCTGGGTCGCAACCGAGTCCACACAGCCGAAGACGACGTCGTCGACCACGCCCGGGTCGATCCCCGTGCGCTCAACCAGGCCCTTGATCGCGTGCGCGCCAAGGTCGGCGGAGTGGACTTTGCTGAGGCCGCCCTTCTTTCTTCCGACGGGCGAACGAACTGCTTCAACGATGTATGCTTCAGGCATTTGATCCTCGCTATTACGGTGTTTTTAGAGGGTGTCGAACTCGCCCGCAAGGCGCTGTTCCGTGACATCAAAGAATGTGGCGGCCAATCCGCTCCCGGTGGAAGGCCGAGTCGCCGTGTGCGGCGGCGAGCGCCCACGCGCGTTTCATCCACATATGCAGGTCACATTCGATCGTATACCCGATCGCACCGTGTACCTGCAGGGCTGCTTTGGCCACGAAATTTGCAGCCTGGCCTGCATAGATCTTCGCGAGAGAGACATCGACCTCGGCGTCGCGGGCAGAGGTCGCCATCGACCAGCCGGCACGATACACGGTCGGCCGCGCAAACTCTTGCTCGATGAGCGCGTTCGCGAGCCGATGCTTGATCGCCTGTTGCGCACCGATGGGCTTGCCGAACTGCTCGCGATCCTTGGCGTACAGCACCGCCATGTCGAGCATACGGCGGGATAGCCCGACGAGTTGCGCCGCCGTAGCAAGGGCGGCCCGCTCCCGGCCAAGCGCAAAGAGACCGAGCGTGCCGACGTCTTCACGCATCCGGTGGCTTGGGGCTGGCTCGAAGGACACGCTCCCGAGCTCGCGTGCGCGATCGACCGATCGCTCCGGATGAACGGAGGCCTCGTCGATGGGAACGCAGTATGCCGCACCGGCTCGATCCGCGATCAAGACGTCGGCCGAGGCGGCGTGCGGCACGATCCCTCGGCCTTCAAACGAGACCGCGATACGCACCTCACCGGCCGCGGCGGGGCCGAGCCAGCGCTCCTTTTGCGCATCGGTGCCCGCCGCCTCGAGCAACGGAATTCCAACCGCCACGGTATCGACGATCGGACCTGGCATGGCCGCGTAGCCGGTTTCTTCGAGGGGAAGCAGGAGGTCGAGCTCGCTCATGCCCATGCCGCCAAACTCTTCGGACGCCGTCATCCCAATCACGCCCGTCTCTGCAAGCGTATTCCATGCGGTGCGTGCTCCGTCGGCCCGCCCCTCCCAGACGGCGCGTACAATCTCGGGCGCACACTCGCGCTGCAGAACCTCGCGAACGGTATCTCGAAGCATTTTTTGGTCGTCGGTGAAGGCAAAACGCATGACGTTACTTCCGCGGGAGGCCGAGGACACGCTCCGCGATGATGTTGCGCTGGATCTCGTTGGTGCCCGCATAGATCGGCCCGGCGAGCGCGAATTGAAAGCCCTTGATCCAATCCCCCGCATCGACTGCGCTTGGCGAGCCTTCGTCGAGCTCGAGCGCATCGCCGATGATCGCAAGCGCGGTTTCGTGCGTTCGCACGTCCATCTCCGACCAAAACACCTTGTTCACGCTGGAGTCGGGACCGATCTCTTCGCCGTTGCTCATGCGAGTGACCGTCTGAAAAGTAAACCACCGGTAGACCTGCGCGTCCATCCAAGCCTGAATCACCCGATCACGAAGGACCGGATCGGAGCGGTCGCGGAACCGATGATAGAGATCGATCAAACGCGATGCTGTGGCCATGAATCGGCCTGGGCTGCGAAGGCTCAGGCCTCGCTCCGAGCTCGTCGTCGCCATCGCGACCTTCCAACCTTGATTGACGCCGCCGAGGATCTCGTCGTCGGGCACGAATACATCGTCGAGAAAGATTTCAGCAAAGCCCTCGTCGCCGTCGAGGCGATCGACGCCACGCACCGTGACTCCCTCCGAGTGGAGTGGAAACATGAAATAGGTCAGCCCACGATGACGCGTCTGTTCGGGGTCCGTGCGGAAGAGGCCGTAGGCCATGTCGCAGAACGCGGCACGGGTGGACCAAGTTTTCTGGCCGGTCAGACGCCAGCCGCCGTCGACTCGGCGCGCTGTGCTCTTCAGCGAAGCCAGATCGCTGCCAGCGTTTGGCTCCGACCAGGCCTGGCCCCAAGTGACGTCACCGCGCGCCATCGGGCGAAGAATTCGGTCTTTTTGTTCGTCCGTACCAAACTCGAACAAGGTCGGTGCCAGAAGAAAGATGCCGTTTTGGGTGACTCGGCTCGGCGCGCCGACACGGTAGTATTCCTCTTCGAAAATCAACCACTCGAAGAGGGTGGCCTCCCGCCCGCCGTACTCTTTCGGCCACGAGACCGCCGCCCATCCTGCGTCGAAGAGCTTGTGCTCCCATCGGAGGTGAAGTGAGAAACCTTCTTTGGTGTCTCCCGACGGAAGCGCCCGGGGAGGCACGTTGGCTTCGAGCCACGACCGGCACTCGTCGCGGAAAACGTTCTCTGAATCGGTGAAGCTGAGATCCATCGCTGCAGCTCAGGCGCCCAAACGTTCGAGCATTGCTTCGGCCTCCGCCATGATTCGTTGAACGAGCTCGGCTACGGCGGGGATTTCGTCGATCACGCCGGTGACCTGACCGGTCGGCAAGATGCCAGCCTCGACGCGCCCATCGACGATCGAGGCCTTGGTCAGCATCGGGGCATTCGCCGCCATGGCAAGCTGCGCCCAGGTGAGCTCCTGATTCTGCTTCATTGCGAGACCTTCTTCGATCAGCTCGGGAAGGGAGGTGCCGGTGACCTTCATGAGTGACAGGGCATTGAGCGCGGCTCGCGGGAAGCGGGTGAGCGGGTTGGCCTTCTCGAGCTGGTCGATGAGCAGAGTCCGGATGACGCGCTGGGGATAGCCGTCGACCGCCTTGGTGACCACCGTGCCGTTTGCCTTGGTGTCGAGATAGATCTGCTTGACGTGATCGGGGACCTGGCTCTCCTTCGTCAGCAGGAACCGCGTTCCCATCGCGATGCCCGCGCCCCCGAGCGCCAAGGCGGCGACCAGCCCACGTCCATCGCGGAAACCACCTGCGGCAACGACGGGAATGTCGACCGCGGCCGACACGTCTGGAATGAGAATCGAAGTCGGGACCTGCCCGGTGTGGCCGCCGCCCTCCTGCCCCTGAGCGATGACTGCATCGACGCCCCAGGCTTGCACTTTCTCCGCGTGGCGCCGAGCGCCAATCGTCGGCATCGTCAGCACTCCGGCGTCCTTGAAGGTCTTGATGACGCGCTCTCCGGGCGCCTGCGCGAAGCTGGCAACGTTGACCTTTTCGTGGATGAGAAGCTCGACGCGCTTCATGATGTCGGACTGATCGGCGCGCATGTTGACGCCGAAAGGCTTGTCGGTCCGGCTCTTGACCTTTGCAATCGCCTCCTGGAGCTCCCGAAACGTCATGGTCGCGGCAGCCAGAATACCGAGACCACCGGCCTGGCTGGTGGCGGCGGTGAGGCTTGCGCCCGACACCCAGCCCATCCCGGTCTGTATGATCGGGTACTCGATGTCGAACAGGTCACAGATGGGGGTGTGGAGAGCGGGCTTGGTCCTCTTGGCCTTCTTGGCTCCCTTCGCCTTCTTGGGCGCCGGGGCCTCCACGGCAGTGACCCGAACAGGAGGTTTGCTCTTGCGCGCCCTGGTTTTGGGCTTCGCTTTGGAGGATACGGAGGCCCGCTTCTTCGGCGTCGCCTTTTTGGTGCGCCCGGGCTTGGGCGTTGCAGACCTGGCCGGAACCTTCGTCGTACGCTTGGCCTTGGGCGCCGCCGAGGACCGCTTCTTTGCCGGAGGTTTGGTCGTGCGCTTGGCCTTCGTTTTGGGCGCGGTGGACGTCCGCTTCTTTGCCGGCCGCTTCGTCGTCCTCTTTTGAGCGCTCATGTTGCGACTTCTTTCTGGGCGTAACCTTGGGGATCGAGCTCGCGCAAGATGCCAAGCTGTTCTGGGGTCGGGACTGGGGTCGTGTCCAGCCCATCGGGAACCGCCAGCTCGAAACCGGTGTTGTCGATGACCTGCTGCAGCTCCACGCCGGGATGCAGCGACACCACGCGCATGCGGTGGTCGGGGGTGTTGAAGTCGAACACGCCGAGATTGCTCACGACGCGCCGAATCTCGTGAAAGCGGCTCGTCTCGGGACCGAGGGCAGCCGCGCGGTCGTACCCGACCCCGCTCACCATGTCGACCTTTGCCACGAGCGCGCGCGCGTTGTGATTGGGAACCCAGTAGCTGGTTACGTGGTTGATCGTATTACCGGGCGCTCCTCGCACGCCCAGAAGCTGCGCTTTGGGTTGTTCCCAGCGACCGATGCAGGCGATATTCTGGTTGCCGAACCGATCGATCTGAGATGCGCCCATCATGACGTGACGGCGTCCCCACCAGAGCGTTTCGAACACCGTTCCAAATGGCATCCAGCCCTCGACATCGTGATCGCTTGGCGCGACCCCGAGCGGCAGCGGCTTGCGGAGCAACAAATTGAAGCCGTCGGTCATCAGCAAGTCCGGCTCGAATGTCGACTTCGCCAAACGGGCACCGAGGCTCGGGCTCGTGCCCATCGCGCTGACCATGATCTCACCATCGCCGCGAAAGCATTCTGCGATGGCAAGCGCGCAGACGTCGGCGCGCGTTGCTTCGTCGCGACTCATGGCGACACCGCGTTCTGGTAGTCGGCCTCGGTCACGTCGAGATACTTCGCTCGAAACGCCTTCCACGCGTTTTCGTCCTTGGCTGTCGCCGCGTACTCGCGCTGGAGCTTCTCATCACGCGGATAGTCCGGGTGGCATTCGGTGAAATGCGCGCCGCCGGGGGCCTCGACCACACCGCTCACCATCATGCGATTGATCAGCAGGCTCTGGAGCGGACCGCCGTTGACGAGCTCGTCCGTGGATACGATCTTCTCGCAGCTCATGTAAGCCTTCTTGGCGGCCATACAAAAGAGGTTGTCGAAGTAAGGGTCGCGGCCGAGGGTCTGTCCGTTCCCCGAGGCGTCCGCGCGATTCATGTGAATGAAGGCGACGTCGACGTTGAGCGCAGGTACGGCGACCAGCTCTTCCCCGTCTTCGTAGGGCGACTTCACCGTTTTGAGGTGTGGATTGATCTTCAGAACGTCTGAGCCCAGCCCTGCCCGCGTCGGCAAGAACGGCAGCCGCTGTGCTGCCGCCCGGAGTCCGAGAAGGAACATACCCTCGTCGAGCTCGACTGCCTCGAGTGCCCCGTTCTGCCGTGCTTTTCGGAAATGCGGCTCGAGCGGTATCGAGTCCAGGGACACGAATCCATACACGGCCTTCTTGAGCTGTCCCGTCGCACAGAGGATCCCGATGTCGGGACCGCCATATGAAACGACCGTCAGATCCCTCACACCTCTGCGAACCAGCGCTCGGACCAAGGCCATCGGCTTGCGCCGCGAGCCCCAGCCCCCGATCCCGATGGTCATTCCATCAGTGACCTCGGCGACGGCTTCCTCCACCGTCATGCGTTTGTCCTTCACGAAGCTACCTCACTTCTTGTCGGGGTCGGGGTCGGGCTTGTCTACGAATGCGTCTCGCGCCTCGTCGGCCACACCCGCCAAGTTGAGCTCGAATGTGAAACCCTGCTCGAACCGGTACGAACGATTCACGTCCACGGGATCGATGTTGTTGAGACACTCCTTCGCCACGCGCACGACGTGCGGGATCTTTTTGGCGAAGGTGCGTGCAACTTCTCTCGCCTTGTCGGCGAGCTGGTCAGCATCGACCAGGGCGTAAACCGAACCCCAGTTGTGGAGCTCCTCGGCCGTTGCGGGCTCACAGGTGAGGACCATTGCCCGCATCTTGAGCGGGGGGACGAGACGAGCGAGGTGCGTCGCTGCCCCAAGCGCACCCCGGTCGACCTCGGGCAAGGAGAACTTGGTGCCCTTGGCGGCGATCAGGATATCGGAGTTGCCGGCCAAGCCGATGCCGCCACCGACGCAGTAGCCGTGCACGCCAGTGATGACGGGGACCTTGCACTCATAGACCGCCCTGAACGATTCCCAGCAGCCGCGGTTGGCGCCGAG
>JABDJF010000630.1 GCA_013002645.1 Myxococcales bacterium | reverse complement strand
GAGGTGAGTTCGAATGGGGCGGCGGGTTGTTGCAGATCGGTTGTGGTGAGAGGGGCTGTTGGGCGGGCGAGCCGGTAGCGCGTCACCCAGAGGAGCCGGTTTTCGGCGCGGGTGATGGCGACGTAGGCAAGGCGTTTCCACAAAGGGATGCCTGCCTCAATGCGCCCTGCCCGGCTGGCGGCGTAGAGGTCAGGGGCGAAGACCTGCACCTCGGGCCATTGCGAGCCCTGGGCTTTGTGGATCGTGACGGCAGCACCATGCAAGAAGGCGGCGCCCATGTTGGCGGCGAAGGGGATTTGAGGTTCTTCTTCGTCGGGGATTTCGATCTTGACGATGGAGGCGGCGGAGACTTGAGGTTCGGGCGCGCCGATCACGTGGAGGCGTGAGAAACCGGCGCGTTTGCCGGGGCCGAGGTAGATGACTTGGGCACCTTTGATGAGGCCGCGTGCTTCGAGGTCGAGACGTTTCTTGCGGTGCTTTAGAGGCAATTCGATGCCGTCGCAGACGAGGGGTTCGCCGGGGAGAAGGCCTTCGACGGGGGCCTCGAAGGCGGCGCGGAAGGCGTGGATCAGGCGGATGCGGGTGGCGTTGCGCCAGACCAGAACGGGCGAGCGGGCCATCATGTCGGCGTCCACGCGCTCGGCCAGTGTCACGCGGTCGTCGGTTTTGGCGGCGTCTTCGATCATGCGCTCGAAGGATTCGAAGCTGAGGCTGTCGTCGGAGAGGGCATGGGCGAGATCGAGGATCGGGTTGTCCTGATCCTGACGGTGGATGCGGTGAAGGATGAGTTTGCGCGGCTCAGGCAGGTCGTCGAAGACCATGGAGCCGGACTGGTTGACGGGGGCAAGCTGGGCGGGGTCGCCGAAGAGGACGAGCGTGGGGAAAATCTCTTTAAGATCATCGAATTGGCGTTTGTCGAGCATGGAGCTTTCGTCGACGAAGCCAATGTCGAGAGGGTCTTCGCGGCGCTTCCAGCCGAGGATGAAATCGGATCCTTTGAGGCCTGCGGTGGCGAGGGCCCCGGGGACGGATTTGACCTGCTTATAAAACGCCATGGCACGGTCGAGGGCGGCGTCGGTGAGACCTTCGACTTCGGGGCGGTCGGCGTTACCGACCAGCCATTCGGCGATTTTCTCGTACTCGGGATCGTAGAGCGGGGTGTAGAGAATGCGGTGGATTGTGGTGGCGGCGACGCCTCGGGTGCGCAATACGCTGGCGGCTTTGTTGGTGGGGGCGAGGATGGCGACGGTGCGCCGGTCTTTGCGGCGGCGGCCTTCATAGTCGCCCGAGATCGTGTCGACGCCGGCTTCGGCAAGAGCTTCGGCGAGGCGGGCGAGAAGCATGGTTTTGCCGGAGCCCGCTTTGCCGATGATCGCGAGCGCGTTCTCGCCGCCTTCGGCGCGGGGAGTGGTCATGCTTTCTTCGATGTCGACGCCCGCAGATTTCAGAACGTCGGCCACGCGGTCGAACGCGTCGGCCTGGTCTTCGGAGAACTGAACGAGAGGGACGGACATGGGCGGACCCTAGCGGGCTGCCCATGTCTGCGCCAGCGCGTTCAGGCGGAAAGCGCGGGTTTTGCAGTCGTGGTCAGGGCGCCGAAGCTGCGGTCGTACCAGTGGCGGCTCATTTCATCGCTGACACCTGCGCGCGCAAGGAGGCGGGGACGAAGCTCAGGCTCAAACGCCCAGAGGCCGACGCTGGTGGCATCGCGCCCCTGCCCTGCGGTTCCGAGGATCGTCGGGCCCCAGCCGAGGCGCGCGTAGATGCGGACCATGCGGGCATCGAAAACGCCGACGGAATGGGACAGGTGATTGTTGAGGCCAAGTTCCATGCCACCGAGCATGAGGGCGGCGGAGACTTTTGCGGGTGCTCCGGGAGCGAGGCAGAAGCGGGTACATTCCCAGATGAACGGGCTTTTGATTTCGACGCCATCGGTCAGATGCAGGAAGTGGTCGTTGACCATTGTGTCGCCGGTTGTCGGCAAAAAGCGCATGGACCCGCCGTGGCGTCCGGCGGCGTCTTCCCAGATGACGTAGAGCGGGTTTGCGTCGTCGTAGTCATCGCGTTCGGTGCCATCGTCGCGCAAGGTGACGTCCCAGCCGAGGCGGTCGTGGAACTGGGTGGCGCGGTCGACAAACATCGAGCGGGCGAGGCGTGGGAAGCGGTGAAGATCGTCGGCGTAGATGTAGCGAAGCATTTGGTCCCTCCAGTGGATGTGCTGGAGAGTTTGCTAAGCCGCGTTTGTTAACGCTGTCGGAGCAGGCCGTGCGGTATGGTTATCAGATGATTAACAGCCCTTGGCTCAAAGCGCGCGCTACCGCGAGGGTTGTATTCATGGCCGTGAGT
>JABDJF010000625.1 GCA_013002645.1 Myxococcales bacterium | reverse complement strand
GAGGTGCAAAGATCATGGAAGAACAACTTTCGGAACTGACAACGTATGCAAACGCATTGTGGGTTCTCGTTAGCGCCGCACTCGTTTTCTTCATGCACGCGGGCTTCGCCCTCGTCGAGAGCGGGTTCTGCCGCAGGAAAAATGCGGTGATGGTGTTAATGAAGAACTTTGGTGTAGTCGCGATTTCGTCGATCATTTTTTATTTGGTCGGCTACGGCGTGATGTTTGGCGAAGGCAACGCCTTCATGGGGCTCGCGAGCTTCTTCCCGGACAACGGGGGGGCAGACGCCGACCTGCCGCCATACGTCTTTCTCTTTTTCCAGCTCGTCTTCGCGGCGACCGCCTGCACGATCGTGTCGGGCGCGGTGGCCGAGCGCGCTCGGTTGCTGACTTTCTTCTTCTTTACCGCGATCGCGACCATCATCATCTACCCGGTGGTCGGTCACTGGGTCTGGGGCGGCGGCTGGCTCTCTGAAATGGGCTTCGTCGATTTCGCGGGAAGCACGGTCGTTCACGGTGTCGGCGGAGGCATGGCCTTGGCAGGCGCCATTATCGTCGGCCCGCGAATTGGGAAGTACAAGGCGGATGGCACGGTCAACCCGATGCCCGCGCACAGCTTCCCACTCGCCGCGCTCGGTGTGCTGATCCTCTGGCTCGGATGGTTCGGGTTCAACGGCGGCTCGGAGCTCGCCATGGACGCCGAGGTCGGTCGAATCGTCCTCGTGACCAACCTCGCGGCTGCCGCCGGCTTTTGCGGCGCGCTGACCTGGATTCGAATCCGGAGCGGCCTGCTCGACCTGTCGATGGCCCTCAATGGCGCGCTCGCCGGCCTCGTGGGCATCACGGCCGGTTGCTACAACATCACAGGCGGTTGGTCGATTGTCGTCGGCCTCCTCGCCGGCATGCTCGTCGTCGAAGGCGTCCTGTTGCTCGAGAAGATGAAGATCGATGATCCGGTCGGTGCGATCACCGTTCACGGAATCTGCGGGATCTTCGGTACGCTTGCCGTGGGCCTCGTCGGCTACGGAAACGCAGCAGCGGGCGAAGAGCCCATGGGCCTGCTCGTCGGTGGCGGCGCCTCGCAGCTTGTGACTCAAGCGATCGGTGCCGGAGCGGGCGTGGCGTTTGCCTTCGCAGTGGGTTCCATCGTTTGGCTTGCGCTGAAGTACCTCGTGCCTGGCGGCGTCCGCGTCTCCGAAGCACACGAGCTCGAGGGCCTCGACATCGCTGAGTGCGGGGTCGAAGCGTACAACGAGGAGCTCAAGGGCTTCCACACGGGGGAAGCCGCCGGAGCGATGTCCGCGGCGCCCGCGGAGTAGCGAGCTTCGAGAGGAGGGGTGGAGCGGCTCCCCGGTCTGCTTTGCCCCTCTTCTCGACCCTTTTTTTCAATGTTGATTTTTTTGGATACGGATTTTGAGCGTGGAGACACGCTGGGAGTGGAGGTAGTGATGAGGAAGTTTCTTTCCCTGGCGGTGATGTGCAGTTTGGCATTTCCCGCAATGGCGTTCGCGCAGCCCGAGGCGCCGAAAGTGGCCGAAGACGCGGACATGGGCATGCCGGAGTCCGGCGAAATGACGCCGACAGGAGTCGAGTCAGGGGAGCCGCCGCCCACGGAGGCCATCATGGCCATCCCGGAGTCTTCTGAGACGGCCGCCGACGACATGGCCGTAGAAGCCGATGAGGCCGCCTCGTGGAAGGACGGCATCAGCTGGATGGTAATGGCGAGCGCGTTCTACCGGGTGGGCGGCTACACCGGCTCGGGTGTGCTTCCCGGTCCTTACAACAACCTTCTGACTGATACGGGACGTTTGGGCTACCCCTATACCGGCTACAACGGCTTCGGTCTGAACTTCGTCGGCGGTGATTTCCAGTACACCGGCGAGAAGTTTGCGGTTCGACTCGACCTCCGCTGGGGTAATGGCGCTCCGCTCTTGTCCCCGCTGCACCCGGTCAAGCAGGGCTACGTGAGCTGGATGCCGAACGACAAACTGAGCTTCGACTTTGGTTTTTTCGACACGATCTTTGGTGCTGAGGTTGCCGACGAATGGAACAACGCCAACTACACGCGCGGGGCTCTCTACTTCCTGCGGCAACCATTCAACCACCTGGGCATTCGGATGGGCGTCGAGCTGAGCGACTCGGTCGGCTTCACCATGATGGTGACCAACGGCGGCGTCTTTGGCGGCGGCGGCTCGTTGCTCGTGGCAGACCCCGACGTGTCTGGTATCGATAACAATGCGACGCCGACGATCGGCTGGCAGTTCTCGTTTGCTCCAAACGACGACGTCGGGCTCTACATCGGCGGCAACCACGGTGCAGGCGGCGACCTCGACAACCGCAACTGGGACAACTTCTTCGACTGGGTCTTGAGCGTCGGCGGAGGTCCCGTCACCTTGCTCCTGAACGGCGACTACACCACCCTCCCGAGCTTCGGCGCGGGCGACGGCGGCCTGCAGTTCCTCTACGGCCACAGCGCCGCGCTGATCTTCGACGTGACCGACAAGTTCTCGATCGGCCTTCGCGGCGAGCACTTGAGCGGCAACGAGCAGCAGCGAAACCTCAGCTCGGCGTTCGGCTATCTGGCAACGGGCACAATCACCCTGCGCTACAAGCCGGTCGAGTACCTCGTGCTCAGCCTCGAGGGTCGCGGCGAATGGACCTCGCGTGACGTCTACCTCGAGCGGAACGGTCCGATCGACGCGGACGGCAACCTTCTGCCGAGTCAGAGCAAGAACTACGCGGCCATCCTCGGCTTCACGGCCTACATCGGCAACTAGTTTGAACTAGGGTTCACTGGCAGGAGGTCGGCTCGAGAGAGCCGGCCTTTTGTCGTTTCATACCGGGGCGCGGAAAAAAGCGCGACATGGGCCTGCGTCGAACGGCTCGGCTTGCAAATCTGGTCGGTCGGGCTTGGGGGCGGGGACCAGGCAAGCCTCGCCTCGGCGCGCGCGCCAATCTGGGGTGGTTGCTGTCTTGCAGATTGGCACTTGCGACGTCGACTCCGACCCACATCGCGCTTTTTTCCGCGCCCCTCCATTCATATCCAGTTGTGTAAACCTATGGCGCCGTAGCAACTCCCCGTAAGACAGCAGGCGGCAGCGCGAGCCGGAACGGCGAAGCCCGGCGCGAATGCGCCGGCAAGGCAAAGCGCAGCGAATGCCGCGCCAGGCACGCTGCTCACTCGCGTGAGAGTGACAACAGCACTACGGGTGGGGG
>JABDJF010000617.1 GCA_013002645.1 Myxococcales bacterium | reverse complement strand
GAGGTGGAGGGGGGCGTGCAGGCGGCGATTCGTGTCGGGAACTGGAAGCTCCTGGCGCGCTACGAGTCGCTCCGTTCCGAGTGGTCGTTCATGGACTACCTGCGCCGCGCTCGCTTTGATCGCTACGAGCTGTACGACCTCGCCACCGATCCGGCCGAGTCGACCAACCTCGCGGAGCGGCGGCCGGAGGTCGTCGAGCGCCTCGCTCCCAAACTCGAGGCCGTACACCGATCGGCGATGGTCGACGCTCCACCGTGGGATCTGGAACACCTGCGGCGCCGAGCGCCGCGCCCGTCGCCCCGCCGCTAGACGGGCCCTGGCGGCTCGCCGCTAGACGGGCCCTGGCGGCGCGAGGTCATCGGAGCCTCAGCGCTACCGAGGTGCCCGCCCCCTCGGGTAGTTCGAGATCCGGCCTTTAGGCGGGGACGGGCTACCCGGGATAGGGTTCTGTCCGTGCGGCGAAGCGTCTACGATTCGCGCACGGCTTGATTCAGCCGAAACGATACAATTGCGCAAGGAGGAATGCGATATGAACCACACAAAGCTCACGGCCTCGGTCGCACTGACCGTGCTTGCCGCTTTGGGAGTCGCCTGCGGCGGCGGCGGAGGCGGTGCAGGTGCCGATGGAGGTCAGGTGGCCGAGGGCCACAAGCAGTTCAAGGCAACGTGCGCGGTCTGCCACGGGCCCAACGGCGAGGGTATGCCCAAGCTCGGCAAGGATCTCAACAACAACGAGTTCACGCAGAACTTGAGCGATGACGAACTGGTTGCCTTTCTGAAGAAGGGACGTCCGGCCACCGATCCGCTCAACGAGCGGGGCGTCGACATGCCGCCAATGGGTGGCAATCCGACGTTGACCGACGCCGACTTCGCTCAGATCGTCGCCTACGTTCGCACTTTGCAGTAGCCGTCGAGTCAGATAGCCCTGGCGAGCGGCCTTTTTCCCGGTTTTGCCGTCCCTCGTGTCGGCAGGTGGATGAGGTGTGTCGGCTCGCCGGCGGAGAAACTCCGCGGCGGCTTTTCCCTGCGCTGATGACCAGAAAGGGCCCGCGATCGAGCCCGATCCAGCTTGACACCTTCGTCGCTTCACGTAAGAGTACGGCGACTCAAGGCAAGTTTGCGCCCATCACGGGCGATTCCATTAGCCGGGCAGCTGATGACCGAAGAAAAGAGGACTCCGACCGACAGCCACGCGCCCGACGCAGCGTCGGACACGGCGTCGGCCCCGGCAAAAGCCGTCGCTGCCAAAGCTCCGGCCGCCAAGCCGGCCAAAGCGGCGACCGCGGCGCCTGAGATCACGCGTCGAGGGTTGTTTTCCTGGGCGGCGGTGGCCTGGGTCGGTTTCACGGCCGCGATTGGCGGCTGCATGACCGCTTTTGGACGGTTTATGTTCCCCAACGTCCTTTTTGAGCCACCGACCTCGTTCAAGGTCGGCAAACCCGACGACTTTCCACCCGGCGTGGTAGATGAGCGCTTCAAAGACGCGAACGGTGTCTGGATCATCAACAACGAGGGTCGACTCACCGCGCTCATCGCGATTTGCACCCATTTGGGCTGCCCTCCGGCGTGGCTCGAGGCTCAGAACAAGTTCAAGTGTCCGTGCCACGGCAGTGGGTACTACAAGAACGGGATCAACTTCGAAGGACCGACCCCGCGGCCGCTCGAGAGAGCCAAGATCTCGATCGACCCGGACGACGGGCAGATTCTGGTCGACAAAGCACAAAAGTACCTTTGGGAGCAGGGTCAATGGGACGACCCGAGCTCTTTCATTGCAGTGAGCTGAGCGGAGCCGTATGAAGCAACTGAAGGACCTCCAGAAGTCGATCGTCAAGTCCCAGATTTGGAAATCGATTTTTCGGGTAGGTATCCCGACCGACAATCGCAAGCGCGCGTTGGCCATGTTGGGCAATGTCGTTCTTCATCTGCATCCGATCAAGGTCAAGAAGTCCGGCCTGCGGATGAGCTACACCTGGTGCATGGGCGGTACCGCATTCTTCCTGTTTCTGGTCGAGACGATTACCGGGCTTCTGCTCATGTTCTACTAC
>JABDJF010000597.1 GCA_013002645.1 Myxococcales bacterium | reverse complement strand
GTCGGTTCGGTGGAGCAGTAACTCGTGGACCGGATTCCAATTAAGCAGATCCTGCAGTGGACGGGTTACCCCCTGTTTTTCGTCCTCTGCTTTCTCTTCTTCGCATACAAGACTTTTCCTTACGAGCGGCTGGCCGATCGCATCGTTCAAGAAGCTTCTGTAAGGGGCTACGAGATCGAGATCCTCGACTTGACACATTCGGGCTTGGCCGGGCTCACGTTCGAGGGTCTTCGCTGGGTCGTGCCGTCCGAGGAAGAGGGGTCGCCTCCGCTCGATCTGATTTTTGACGAGCTCACCGTTAGCACATCGCTATTCTCGCTGATGTCCAAAACCAAGTCCTACAGCTTTGACGCAGAGCTTGCGGGGGGCGATGCCGACGGTGACGTCACGATCGGAGAGAACGACCTGGACGTCGATATCGAGATTGACGAGGTCGACCTAGGCGCGCTTCCTGCGCTGCGCCAATTCACCAAGGTCCCGCTCGGTGGAACGCTCAGCGGCGAGATCGTGCTCGTCATGCCGAGCGAGATTGCCGAGTCGACGGGGAACATCGCAGTCACGATCGAGGCGCTGAGCATCGGCGACGGCAAGTCAAAGCTCGAAATTCCGGATTGGGGCGGCTTGACGCTCGACCGTGCGGAGGCGGGAAACCTCGATCTGACAGTGACGATCGAAGAAGGCCTCGCGAAGATCGAGCGCGCGACGGCGCGCGGCAAAGACCTGGAGCTCGACGCGCTCGGCCGAGTGCGGCTTCTGCGTCCGCTCAAGCGCGCCGATCTGAACGTGATGGTCCGCGCCAAAATCCAGAACGCCTACAAGGAGCGAAGCGCCAAGGTGGCCACGATGCTCGAGCTCGCATCGTCGGGCCTCAAAGCCGCGCAGACGACCGACGGCGCGATTCAGTACACGATCGCCGGCGCGATCGGAGGGCGTTTGCGACCCAGAGCAGCGGGCAATCAGACCTTTCAAGCTCCCAAATGAAGCCCACGACTGGACGTTCACGGGGGCTGTGCTCTAGAGAGAGCTGTCACGGGACGAATCGATGACTGGAAACGACGCAGAGGGACCTGACGAAATCGACGAGCTCCAAGACGTCGAAATCTTGAATGATGCGCCACGTCCAGGCAGCGATGGCCCCGACGAGCTGGCGCTATCTTCTGCCGCGCTGTCCCGGCGCGACCCGCTCGGCGCGTACATGCGGGACGTGCAGCGATACCCGCTGCTCTCGAAAGAAGAAGAACACGATCTCGCCGTGCGTTTCCTCGAAGAAGAAGATCTCGAGGCTGCAAAGCGACTGGTCACCTCGACCCTCCGGCTGGTCGTGAAGATCGCATACGACTATCGACAAGCGTACAAGAACATCCTGGACCTGGTTCAGGAGGGCAACATCGGCCTGATGCAAGCCGTCAAGAAGTACGACCCTTACAAAGGCGTGAAGCTCTCGAGCTATGCCGCCTGGTGGATTCGAGCGTACATCCTTCGCTACATCCTGAACAACCATCGGCTAGTGAAGGTCGGCACGACGCAGGCCCAACGCAAATTGTTCTTCAATCTTCAGAAAGAAAAGGCGCGCCTCTCCGCGATGGGAATCGAGCCGACCGCGGAGATCATCGCGGAGCGCCTCAACGTTCCAGAGCGGGACGTCGTCTCGATGGACATGCGATTGGCGGCGGGCGACGCGTCCCTCGATGCACCGGTAGGAACGGGAGAAGGTCGCGCGGTGGCGCGGGTGGAGCTCATTCCCTCCGAAGACGTTCGCGCGGACGACACTTTGGCCGATGCCGAAGTCGGCGATCAGTTCTCGACGAAGATCCACGAATTCGGAGAGTCCCTAGAGGGCAAAGAGCGGCAGATTTTCGACGACCGCTTGGTTGCCGAAGATCCCAAGACTCTGCAGGCGCTTGGAGACCAGTTTGGCGTGAGCCGCGAACGCGTTCGGCAGATCGAGAAGCGTCTGCTCGAAAAGCTCAAGGCTCACCTGCGCAAAGAGCTGGGGGATACTGTCGTCGAGGTGTACGAATCTCCCTGAGCGGCCGGGTCGCGAAGGCCAGCAGATGTGGTAACGCCAGAGGATGTCAGGCCGCCTCTCCGTGGTTGCGACGCCCATCGGTTGTCTCGAAGACATCACCCTACGGGCACTGCGCGTTCTAGGAGAAGCCGACCTGATTCTCGCGGAGGATACCCGCCATACACGGACGCTTTGCGCGAAGCATGGCATCTCGACCCCGCTGCGTTCTTTTCACGCACACAGCGACGACGACAAGGTCCTTCAAATCGTCGAAGCGCTTGCCGACGGGGCTCACTACGCCTTGGTCAGCGACGCCGGGACGCCAGTGGTCAGCGACCCCGGGGTCTACCTGGTCTCGCGCGCGGCCGAAGCGGGCATTTCCGTCGAAGCAATTCCGGGCCCGAGCGCCGTCTTGGCGGCTCTTTGCGTCGCGGGACTTCCCGTCCGTCGTTTCGTCTTCGAAGGGTTCCTGCCTCGCGGGGGCGGAGACCGAAGCAGTGCACTAGCGCGGATCGCGCACTCGGAGGTCACGGTGGTGCTGTTCGAATCGCCCCATCGCATCCATGCGACCTTGGAGG
>JABDJF010000596.1 GCA_013002645.1 Myxococcales bacterium | reverse complement strand
AGGTCGGTGAACCGAAGGAGTATCTCATCGCCAAGGGCAAGCACCTCACCGTGAAGGACGGGGATCACGTGCGCGCCGGCGAGCCTTTGATGGACGGCCCTGCAAACCCGCACGACATTCTCAAGGTGAAGGGTGAGAAAGAGCTAGCCGCTTGGCTGGTCGACGAAATCCAGCAGGTCTACCGACTGCAGGGCGTTGCCATCAACGACAAGCACATCGAGGTCATCGTCCGCCAGATGCTCCGACGTGTTCGGATCAAGGAGACGGGCGACACCCGGTTCCTGCCTGACGAGCAGGTCGAAAAAACGGTGTTCGAACGGGAAAACGAGCGAGTGATCGCCAAGGGCGGTCAGCCCGCGGTGGCAGAGCCGCTCTTGCTCGGCATCACCAAGGCTTCGCTTTCGACCGAATCGTTCATCAGCGCCTCGTCCTTCCAGGAGACGACGAAGGTGCTGACCGAGGCAGCGATCAGCGGGAAGCTCGATGAGCTTCGAGGTCTGAAGGAAAACGTCATCATGGGCCGCCTGCTTCCCGCGGGTACGGGTCTTGGCGCGTACAACAAGATCGACATGGTGGTCGCGGACGATGCGGTGCAGCCGCTGACGCCGGCGCGGACGTTTCTCGAGCCAGAGCCGGTTGCCGCCGCTGCCAGCGAAGAGTAGTAAAAGCCGGAGTTTCCGACTACCCCATCCGGAATTCGTCTAACTCACGACTGCGTCGACGTGTAGAGTTAGCCCATCGGAGAAGGGTATGAAGAGCTATCTATTCGAAACGGACGAGCATCGTGCGCTGCGTGAACAGGTGCGTCGGTTCGCGGCGTCCGCGATTGCGCCGCACGCGCACGCCTGGGAGGAGGCCAACGAGTTCCCTCGCGAGCTGTATCAGCAGTCAGCGGCGGCGGGCTTTCTTGGAACCGGGTATCCAGAAGACTTGGGCGGTGACGGCGGAGATTTGGGCCACGTCCTGGTGGCCGCTGAAGAAATGGTCATCGCCGGGAAATCGGTAGGGACCTGCGTGGGGCTCGGCAGCCACGGGATTGCGCTCCCGCCAATCGTCAGGTTCGGGAACGACGCGCAAAAGGAGCGCTACGTTCGACCGACGCTTAGGGGTGACAAGGTATCGGCGCTTGGCATTACCGAGCCGGGTGGAGGAAGCGACGTCGCGGCCGTGATGACGAAGGCGGTTCGCGACGGGGACCACTACATCGTGAATGGGGCCAAGACCTTCATCACTTCCGGCACGCGTGCAGACTTCGTGACTACCGCGGTGCGAACTGGAGGTGAAGGTCATGGGGGCATTTCGATGCTGATCATCGAAAGCAACAGCCCCGGCTTCTGCGTGGCGGGCAAGCTCAAGAAGACCGGCTGGTGGGCCAGAGACACGGCCGAGCTCGCGTTCGAGGATTGCCGCGTGCCCGCCGAAAACCTCATCGGTCAGGAGGGCGCTGGCTTTCTCATGATCATGACCAACTTCGTCACGGAGCGGCTCATGCTTGCGGGCCAGTGCGTTGCGATCGCGGAGCTCGCCTATCGGGAGTCGGTCGATTACGCCAAGCAGAGACAGGCGTTCGGCAAGTCGCTATCGGGCTTTCAGGTGGTCCGCCACAAGCTCGCCGATATGGCTACCGACATTGCCTCGGCTCGCGCACTCACCGGAGAATGCGTCACTCGCTTTCTCAATGGGGAGCAAACGCCGTCCTTGGCGGCGATGGCCAAGAATGCGGCAACCGACATGTGCTCGCGAGTCTGCGACCAGGCGGTTCAGATCCACGGCGGATACGGGTACATGCGCGAGTACGTCGTAGAGAGGCTCTATCGCGACGCGCGACTCTACCCAATCGGCGGTGGCACCCGCGAAATCATGAACGAAATCATCAGCAAAGTAGAAGGCTACTAGAGTCTCCCCCCGATGATGAATTCGGCGATGATGGCGGAGAGCTTTTCTATGAAGGCGGGGCCGATTTCTGTCTGGTGTTTGGCGGCGATGCGTTGGACCGATTCTGCGACGGTTTCATCGGCCCGTTTCCATGCATCGAGGAGGTCAGCCGCCAGGGCGTTGAGCGTCTTGGTCGACGCTCGGTGATCGGCGTCACGGTAGACGCATAGGAAGGTTGAGTCGGGTTCATACCCTGCCGCCGGGGTGGGCCTCTTGTGAACCGGGTACTCCAGGCGGATGATCTCCAGCGCTGAGCTGAGCACCGGCCTTCGGTCGAACGCGAGCTCCGATTCGGGTTCTGGGTCCGGGGGTGCATGCCGCACGTTCCAGCTGGCGATCTCGAAGCGCGCCAGCTCGGCGATCCACGGTACTTCCTTGTCGCGCCAGATCGGAATCGCGAAATCTGCCAGCTCGACGGGCACGTGGCGCAGGTATCGGGTCTTCGGTCCGCCGGTACTCAGCCACTCCGCGACGGCACGACCAAACGACTCGTCTCCAATCGCCGCTTTGGTGCGAGCGAGTGCGACGTTGATCACCTCGACGAGCCTGTTCTGGACGAGCTCTCGATACACCAGCCAGCGCTCCCGGGATCCCAAAAGCTCGAGGTCGGCATCACTCGGTTCGGCGTCGAAGCAGACGCGCTGCATGGCCTTGGCGCGATCAGCGAGCATGCTCGGCTTCCGTCGCGCTTTGATAGATCGTCCAAAGCTCATCGACCTCGGCGAGAAGCTCATCCAGCGGAGGCACGTTGTTGTCCCGCTCCAGCAATACCGGTACTGGGCCGATCTTTCTCAGCGCGTAGTCGAGGAGCTCGTAAACCTCGTTGGGCACGGGTTCGCCATGCGTGTCGATGCGCAGTCCGTCGTCGCGAAGGAAATGACCAGCCACGTGCACCTGCACCACGCGATCGGGCGGAATCTTATCGATGTAAGCTTTGGGATCAAAGTCGAAGTTGCGGCCGTTTACGTAGATGTTGTTGACGTCCAGCAGCAGGTTTGCGTCCGCGCGCTCCAAGACCTCGACCACGAAGTCCGCCTCGGCCAATCCGTCGTCGCACTGCGGTGCGTAGTAGCTCGCGTTCTCTAAGGCCAAGGGCAGATCGATCGCGTCCCTCACTTCGATCAACCGCTGAGACGCGATCCGCGCCGCCTCATCGGTGAACGGAAGCGGAAGCAAGTCGTGAAAGAATCGATCTTGGACGCCCCCGAGACATAGGTGCTCGCTATGCCAAGGGATTTCGATGTCCGACAAGAACGACCGCAGCTCGCGGAGGTAGCGGCCGTCGAATGGTTCGAGCGCGCCGAGGCAGGTGCTCAGCCCGTGGGTGACGATCGGCCAGTCTCGCCGCGCCAGGTCGAGCATCTGCTGGTAACGGCCGCCTCGGTTGACATAGTTTTCGGGGTGAATCTCCAGCCAAGAGACCGTTTCCGGCCGGCGTTCGAGCAGCTCGGTTGCAAGGTCGTAGCGCAAGCCAAGGCCGATTCCTTCGACGCTACTCTTCACCTCAGTACTGATTTTTCGACTCATACGGGTCCCAAGAAACGACGAGCCGCGACGACCAACGCCGCCGCGGCTCGAAATACCTTGCTGCCCCCTTTGGGACAGCGAGGCGCGCGTGTTTGGTTACTTCGCGCCGCCGCAGCTACCTTCGCCGCAGGAAGCTTCCGCAGCATCGCCTCCTTCTTTGGCGGCGTCTTTTGCGCCACCGCAGCTGCCTTCGCCGCAAGAGGCTTCAGCTGCGGCGGCCGTCTCGGCGCCCGTCGTCGCCTCGGACGTTTCCGGACCATCGTCCGACTTGCATCCGGCCGTCACGCTGAGTGCCGCAGTCGCCATCGCGATGATCGTGTGCTTGAG
>JABDJF010000562.1 GCA_013002645.1 Myxococcales bacterium | reverse complement strand
CCCCAGTTCGCACCCCACCCCGCCTCGACCGGGAGCGGCACCGAAAGCGGCACCGCGTTTTGCATGTGATCGAGCACGAGCGCTTCCAGCTCTTCTCGCTCGTCGGCCGGCGCTTCGAACACCAGCTCATCGTGTACCGTCAACACCATCCGGCTTTGGAGGCGCCGCGTTTCGATCTCGCGTTGGATCTGCACCATCGCGACCTTCATGATGTCGGCCGCCGTGCCCTGGATCGGCGTGTTGCGCGCGATTCGCTCCGCTGCGGCGCGTAGGTTGTGGTTCTTGCTTCGGATGTCGGGGAGCGAGCGGCGGCGGCCGAGGAGCGTCGTCACCAAGCCGTCGGCCCGCGCCCGTTCGACGACCTCGTCCAGCAACGCTTTGACCCCGGCATACTGATCGAAAAACGCGTTGATGTAGCGCTGCGCCTCAGCGCGCTCGATCTTGAGGTTCCGCGCCAGAGCGAACTGGGTCTGGCTATAGATTACGGCGAAGTTCACTGTTTTGGCCTCGCCGCGCATCTGCTTGGTGACTTCCTTGGGCTCCACGCCAAAAAGCGCGCACGCGGTCTGGACGTGAACGTCGTCCCCCTGCGAGAAGGCGTCGACCAAAGCGGGGTCATGGCTGAGGTGCGCGAGCACCCGAAGCTCGATCTGCGAGTAGTCCGCGGAGAGCATCGACCACCCCTCCTTTGGAACGAACGCGTCGCGTACCTTGCGGCCCATCTCCGTGCGGATCGGAATGTTCTGGAGGTTCGAATCGCTCGAAGAAAGGCGGCCGGTGGCGACAACCAGCTGGTTGTAACGGGTGTGAATGCGTCCGGTCTCCGGATTCACCTCCCGCGGCAAAGCGTCTAAATACGTGCTCTTGAGCTTCGAAACCGAGCGATACTCGAGAATAGCCTGAGGGAGCGGGTGCAGGACCGACAGGTCTTCGAGGACGCCTTGGTCGGTCGAGCGTGCGGTCTTGGTCTTCTTGACGACCGGCAGCGCGAGCTCGTCGAAGAGGATCGTCTCGAGCTGCCGCGGAGAAGAGACGTTGAAGTCGTGGCCGGCCAGCTCCGTGCACAGGGCGTGGAGGCGTTCGAGCTCGGCTTCCGCCGAATTCGAAAGCGCGTCGAGGAGGCCGGTGTCGACGCCGATTCCGGTGAGCTCCATCGTCGCCAACACGCTGGCAAGCGGCAGCTCGACGTCGAAAAAGAGCCGCTTGAACTCGCCCTCGTGCATGCGCGGGGTCAGAAGCTCGCTCAGCCGGAAGGTGTAATCGGCGCGCTCGTTGGCGTATTGGGCGACGGGCTCCACTTCGACCTCGTCCCAGTTGAGCGCCTTTTTGCCCTTCCCTCGGACCGCGTCCTCTTCGCTCAGCTCGCCGTCCAGCTCCTGACGCGCAAGGTCTTCGAGCCGGTGCGCGTGTCGCCCAGGGTCGAGCAAATAGCTCGCCAAGGAGGGGTCGAAGCGAACCCCCCGAAGCGTGATGCCGCGCCGTGCCCAGAAGACCTCTTCGCGTTTGGCCAGCGTCTGCTTCGGGATCAACGAGTTCTCGAGCAGCGGTCTGAGGACCGCCTGCGCATCGTCCATGCTCAATTGATCGGGCGCGCCAATGTACCGGTGTCCGAGCGGGATGTACGCGCTGACGCCCTCGACCCAGCTCACTGCGACCCCCACGAGCTCGGCCCGAATTGGATCGTCGACGTCCATGACCGAATACATCGCAAAGCTTCCGACGTCGCGAATCGTCCCCGCAATCCGCGCAAGGCCTTTCGCGGTCGCGATGGTTTCGTAGTGCCCTTCAATCGTCGGCGCCGGGTCGAGCTGGGCGAGCAGGCGCGTCAGCTCGAGCTCGCTGAAAAGCGTTCGCAGCGCGGCGGTGTCCCCTCCGCTGTACCGGCGGGTCACGGCGTCTTTCTCGATCGGGACGTCGTGGCGCAAGGTCACGAGCTCGCGGGAGGTCATCGCCTTGTCCCGGTGCTCGTCGAGCTTCGCCTTGAGCGCTTTGCGCGTGATGGCGCCGAGGTTCTCGTAGATCCCATCGAAGCTCCCGTACTCCGCGAGGAGCTTGGCGGCGGTCTTCTGTCCCACCGAGGGAACGCCCGGCACGTTGTCCGAGCTGTCACCCATCAGCGCGAGCAGGTCGCGCACCTGCTGGGGCTCGACCCCGAGCTTCTCTCGGGTCTCTTCAGCGCCAAAAACCTTGTCCCGCATCGTGTCATACATCACGACGTCGGGACCGACGAGCTGCAAGAGGTCCTTGTCCGCACTCACGATGACGACACGAAGCCCCTCGTTGCGCGCCTGCGTCACCAGGGTCGCGATGACGTCATCGGCTTCGAAGCCCGGCGCCTCGATGGGCGACATCCCCCAGGCCTCCGCGATCTCGCGAACGCGAACCATCTGCTGTTCGAGATCGGGCGGTGCAGGAGGTCGATTGGCCTTGTAGTCGTCGTAGAGATCTTTTCGAAACGATTTCCCCTTGGAATCCATCGCGACGATGACGCCCTGTGGTGCGCGCTCCCGAAGCAGCTTGAGCAGCATGCTGGCGACCCCTGCCACCGCGTGGGTCGGCTCGCCTTTGCTGTTCGAAAGCGGCGGCAGGGCGTGGTAGGCGCGGAACACGTAGGAGCTGATGTCGATCACGTAGATCGTCTTGGGATCCCCCTTCTTCGGCAGCGCCCCGGGCATGGCTGAGAACCATCCAACGCCCGAATCCAGAGGTCAAGCTGTGAAGCAGGTTGCGCGGCGGCTTTGACGCATGCTACGCGCCGACCCGCAGCCTCGGGGACCATTCACGCATGTTTGAGACGCTTACCAAGGGCTTCCGCAACGCCCGCAATCGCCTCTCGGGAGTCACCGAGCTCACCGAAGAGAACATCGATCAGGCGCTTCGCGACGTGCGTCTCTCGTTGCTCGAAGCCGACGTCGAGTTCGGCGTCACCAAGGCGTTCCTCGCGCGCGTGAAAGACAAGGCGGTCGGTACCGTCGTCGAGACGACCGCCAAGACGGGGAAGCGAAAGGTCAAGATCGGGCCGGCCGAGCAGTTCGTGAAGATCTGTCAGGACGAGCTCGAGTCCATGATGGCCTTTGAAGGCGAGGCGGTGGACTTCGCCAAGAAACCCAAGCCCACTGGAATCATGATGGTGGGCCTTCAGGGCTCCGGTAAGACCACGACCTCGGCAAAGCTCGCTCGGCTGCTCGAAACCAACAACGCGCGCAAACCGTTGCTGGTGGCCGCGGACGTCGCGCGCCCGGGCGCCATCGAGCAGCTGGAGGTGCTTGGCGAGCAAATCGACGTGCCCGTCTTTTCCATTCCGGGCGGTCTGCCGTTGGAGATCTGCAAGCGCGGGCTTGCCCACGCCAAGAAGCTCAAGTGCGATCTCGTCATCTACGAC